>NZ_JBXQQB010000010.1:0-215790 GCF_057220535.1 Kitasatospora sp. NEAU-CNBT7
CCCACACCTGGGGCGGGCCTCCGCGGTACCGCCGGGCTCTGCAGGAACCAGCCTCGCCAATGGGGCGACGGCGCACATCGGGGACCGAGCCGGGGCACGATGCCGAGTTCCTCGGTGTCGATGCCACACATGATCGCGGGGATGCCCGCCGACGTGGACGTGGCTCACGGCGGATGCTCCACCACGACTCGCTCCCCCCACCCGCACCGGCGGCCGGATCGAGCAGTTCACGATCCGCCTGCACGTCCCCGCCTGTTCCGGCGCAACGAGCGTGACGACGACGGTACTTACGTCCTGTGAGCCACGGCCCCGCCGACACCCGCGGTCGGGCGAGGGGCGTCACGCCCGACGCCGGCGCTCGAAGGCGGGTGGCTCGAAGGCGGGGACCCGGAGGCGGGTGGCTCGAAGGCGGGTGTCAGGGCGGTTCGTTCACCATCCCGGTCGGTGCGTCGCCGTGGGGCAGGCCGGTGAACAGGCAGTCCCAGCGCTCGCCGAGTTCCTTGAGCGCGGAGGCCGGCGGGTTCCCGCCCGTCCTGTCGTTCAGGGCCGCCATCTCGGCGAAGAAGCCGTCCAGCGCCGGCGAGGTGATGAACAGGAACCGCACAGCACGGGCAGTCCTGGCGCGCGATATCGTCAGCGTCGCTGCTGGCGAGGTCCTGACGGGCCGTCGCAGCCGGAACTCCCTCACGGACCCTTCCCGGAACACGGCCTGCCCGCCGTCTCAGCCGGCAACACTCCGGTAGTGGGTCGTCAGGACGCCTGCGTCGTACAGGACGTGGAAGGCGAGACCCGGGGGCAGGTCGAGGTGGACGTGGTCCGCCGAGTGGGCGCGGTGCTCCCAGGGCAGCCGGAGGGTGGAGACGACGCCGGGTGCCACCACCAGGGGACGGCCGGCGAAGGTTGTCGTGGCCGCGGTGTGGGCGTGTCCGCAGAGGAAGGCCGCGATCTGGGGGTGCCGGTCGACGACGGCCGCGAGTCGCTGCTCGCCGAACTGGCGCAGGCGGTCGACGAACGGGGTGTGCAGCAGGACCGGCGGGTGGTGGAAGGCGATGAGCGCGGGCACATCGCTCGGGCTCCGGGCGAGCACGTCGTCCAGCCAGGCCAGGGTCTCGTCCTCGATGAACCCCTCGTCCTTCCCCGGTATCGACGAATCGCACAGCACGATGGAGAAGCCGTCGGCGTGATGCACCTGGTTGATGGGAGCCGCCGAGCCGGGCTGACCGAGCAGCCCCTGCCGGAAGGCCGCGCGATCGTCGTGGTTGCCGGGACAGACCAGCACCGGATGGCGGGAACGGAGCAGTTCCCGTGCCTGCTCGTACTCGGCCACCAGGCCGTGGTCGGCGATGTCGCCGGTCACCACGACGGCATCGAGGTCGTGGGGAAGAGCTTCGAGGTAGTCCATCACGGCCCTGGTGCGGGCGATGCTGCGCTCGTCGGCGATGTGGATGTCACTCAGGTGGGCGATGACGGCCATGGTTCGAGGTCCTCGCTCGGATGTCCCGGGTCTCGGTACGACCGGGGCGCTCGTCGCCGCGCTCTCCGCGCGGGCTCCTGCGGAAATCTAGGCGGCAACCGGACCATGGGTAAGATCCGGTTTCGTGCCGAATCATTGGTCCAGTGCCGGGCTGGACCTTCATCTCGAGATCGATGCCGCGGGTGGGCGGCGGCTCGGTCTGGAGTCCGCCCTGCGCGACGCGATCCGGAGCAGTCGGCTGGCTTCGGGGACGCGGCTGCCCTCCACCCGCGCACTGGCCACCGAACTGGGGCTCTCGCGGGGCACGGTGACCGCTGCCTACGACCAGTTGGCGGAGGAGGGCTACCTGACCACGCGCCCCGGTTCGGGCACCCGCGTCGCCGAGGTGCCGGCCTTCGGCCCGGTCCCACCGGGCCCCGTTCCCGCGACGGCCGTCCCCCGCCACGACCTGCGCCCCGGGCTTCCCGATGTGGGGGCCTTCCCCGTTCGAGCCTGGCTCGGCGCGACCCGCCGGGTGCTGGCTTCGGCTCGGCCGGAGGTCTTCGGCGCCGGCGACCCGCAGGGACGGATCGAGCTGCGCGCCGCACTCGCGGACTACCTCGGGCGGACCAGAGGAGTGATCACCACACCGGACCGGATAGTGATCACCTCCGGGTTCTACCAGTCGGTGCACCTGCTCAGCAGCCTGCTCCGGGCGGCGGGTGTCACGGCCGTCGCCATGGAGGACCCGGGCCACAACGTCTACCGCGAGCTCGTCCAGCGCGCCGGACTCGCCACCCCGGCTCTGGCCGTGGACCACCACGGCGCTCGTGTCGGGACGCTGCCGCAGGGAACCGGGGCGGTGGTCGTCACGCCGTCCCACCAGTACCCGACCGGCGTCCCGTTGCACCCCCGGCGCCGCCATCTGCTGTGCGAATGGGCGCGTTCCACGGGTGGGCTGGTCGTGGAGGACGACTACGACGGCGAGTTCCGCTACGACCGCCAGCCCGTCGGCGCCCTGCAGGGCCTCGCTCCCGGCCATGTCGTCTACTGCGGAACGGCGTCCAAGACCCTCGGCCCGGCCCTTCGCCTGGCCTGGACGGTCCTGCCACCCGACCTGGTGGGCCCGTTCGTGGAGGCCAAGCAGCAGGCCGACCTCTACACCGAGACCCTGGGCCAGCTCGTTCTCGCCGACCTGATCGCCACCCGCGCCTACGACCGCCACATCCGCGCGGCCCGCCTGCGCTACCGTCGCCGCCGCGAACTGCTGCTCGGACGGCTGAACGGCTTTCCCGCCCTCGCACCGCACGGCGTCCCGGCCGGCCTGCACACCCTCGTCACCCTCCCCGCCCAGGGCCCCTCCGAGGACCGGCTCCTGGCCGAATGCGCGGCCCGGGGCATCGCGCTGCGCGGCCTCACCGAGCTCCACCACCGGCCGACGGCCGGCAGACCGGGCCTCCTCGTCGGCTTCGGCGCCGCCACCCGACACGGCTACCCCCTCGCCCTGGACGCCCTGATGTCCGTCCTGGCCGACATCGCACGCTGAGCCCGAGCCGTACCGGCTCCCAAGCGCCCCGGTGAGGGCGTGCGGGGCGAAGGCCGTCGGGCCGGGCCGCGAGCGGCCGGCGCCGCCTCGGACCGCGCTCCCTGAGCCGGGCGGCCGAGAGCCGAGCCGGACCCCGGCCGCGCGCAGCCGCTCGGTGAGGCGTCGGGTGACGCCGCTCGCGCCGATCTCCTCGGCCCGCTGCAACGCCTCGCGGCCGTGCCTGCGTGCCTCGTCCCGCAGGCCCATGGCAGCGGCGGCGACGGCGGCCGCCTCCCGGGCCGCGAGTTCGATCAGCGCCTCGCCGATCCCGGCGGCGTCGTGCGCGGCCGAGCATGCTGCGGCCGCCGTCCGGCGCGGATCGTCCCCGAGCATTCCCTGTGCCAGGTGCGCCGCCGGCGCGAGGGCCGGGCTCAGCGGGTGGGGCAGCCGCGCCAGGTCGGTGGTGATCAGTGCGCGCAGTTCCTCGTCGCCGGCGCGCCGTGCCACCCGGGTCAGTTCCGGGGCCATCAGGGCCAGCCAGGTGAGGGCGTGGTGGCGCGCCGTGGTCCGCCGGACCCGGGTGGCGAGGCGGGCGGCGTCCCGGTGGCGCCGCCGGGCTTCCAGCAAGGCGACCTCGGCGCGTTGCGGGTGCGGGAGGCCGAACTGCAGGATCTACGGTGTCCGGTCCCCGCGCGGTGAACAACCTCGCGCTCCAGTCGCTGGTCGCCACCCTCGCCGCCAACAAGTCCCTGGTCGACGAGAACGCGGTCCGCTCCGCGGTCGCCGAAGTCCTGGACCGATCGTTGGTACCGTGCCGCATGACACCAGACGAACCGGTAACCGTCCTGCGCGACGGCCGACTGGCAGCGGCAGGAGTCCGCCGCGGCGACGTCGTCGCCTACGACTGGGGCTTCCACCAGGACGGCACCGACCACATCCAGCGCACATTCGTGCTGCTCGACGAACACATGCAGATCAACCAGCCCGTGGCGTTCCCGCCCGAGCAACACGGCTGGTGGTACTGCGACCTCGTGAGCCTGGAATGGGACGGCAGCACCCTGCTGAAGACCCAGGACATGTGGATCGACGTCATCGTCGGCCCACCCGACCACCCCTACCGACTCCTCGACCTGCACGACTACGCCGAAGCCCTCACCGCGGGGCACCTGAGCCCCGCTCAGGCCGCCGGCGGGCTGACGCACATGCAGCACTTCCTCGACCGACGACTCAACCGCCGGCACGACGTCACGAAGACCTGGCCGGACTTTCCACCCACCGAAGTGGAGGAACTCCTCACCATCGAGCTGCCAAAGAACTGGCGGTTTCTCGACTGGCTTGATACGTGAGCTGTGGCTCTGGCACGAATTCTGCGGTCGATCACGCTGAGTGATTGTTGATCTTCTTGGCTCTCCTCGTGAGGTCGAGCCGCTTTGAGGTTGCCGCAGGAGCAATCAACTTCCTGGCTCCGGGAACTTGCTGGCGTCTGCGAGCGGCGAATCGTGTCGGTCTACCCTGCGGGATATGGATCTGGACGCTGAACTGACCGCATTGGCAGCTCAAGAGGACCTTCCCGCCCATCTGGTATGGCGATTGCTGCGGCATCCTGCGGCTCGCCGCGCGGCCGCCTTGCGGCGCCGGGACCTCAGCGAGGAGCAGGTTGAGGTGATCATCGCGCTCGGCTCCGCACGATCCCTCGCCGCCAACTCCTCCGTGTCGGCCTCGATCAAGGCTCGCCTGGCGGAGCACCCGGAGTCGGCGGTCCGGTGCGCCGCCGCTGCCAATGCCACCGACGAGCCGTTCGGGCTGCTGGCTCGTCTCGCCGAGGACCCGGACCCCATGGTGCGGTCGTTCCTGGCGATGAACGAGCATCTGCCGACGGAAATCGGATCCCGTCTTGCTGCGGACCCGGACCCCAGCGTGCGGGAGTGGGCCGTTCAGTACTGCCGCAATGTCCCAGACGTGACGCGCCGGGCGTTGTTCGCAGATCCCGAACCGGGCGTCCGTCGGTTCGCAGTCGTCAGGTGGTCCCCTCCTCCTGAGATGCTCTCTGCCCTGCTCGCCGATCCGTCGACTCGTGTCGCCAGCGTTAGGCACGCAACCCCGTCCATGCAACTGGCCGGCGATCCAGATCCCGCTGTGCGCACTGCGGTTGCCGCTCATCCTGAGCTGCCGGACGGCCTGCGCGAGCTGTTGGCCGGGGATCCGAGCCTTCGTGTCCGCAACGAGATCGCAAGTCGCCCGGACACTCCGCCAGCGCTGCGCGAGCAGATCGAGGCCACTCTGATCACCGATGACCCGGCTGAGGCATTCGTCCTGGCGTCCCGCCGCCACACATGCCCCTCAGCAGCCCCCGCCCCGCCTGCGCTCACCCACGAGCAGGCGGAAGCACTCCTGGCCAGAGCTGGCTTGTAAACCGGGTTCCCGAGGCGCCCACGCCGATGACGAACCGCGCTCACAGGCACCTGATGTCGGTGCCCGACAGCCACAGTTCCCTGATCAGGCGAGCAACACCCGCTTGCGGAGCAGATCAAAGCCGGCGCGGCCGTACATCTGCCGCTTGAACATCTTGATGCGGTTCACATGGCCTTCAAGCGCCCGAGCTCCAGGGCAGGGTCATGTCGGCGATCACCAACGACGGTCCGCAGGCAGGCGCGGTGGCGGGTACTCAGGTTGAACTCGCCTTGTCGTGGGCGCTGACGGACCTTGATCCCTGAGGTACGACATCGGGGTGCGACACGCGCAGGGGGGACGAGTTCACTGCGCAGGAGCAACAGCGTCGGGAACGGATACGCCTGGAGGCCGCTGAGCGGCTTGGACGCGAAGACGGCAACAGGCTGGTCGCCACTGCAACCCGTGAACAACGTCGCCAGGCGGCTATGACCGGTGCGGGGTGTCTGCCACCCGGCTCTGACCGATGGTGTGCCGTCAACGGCCTCGGACGGTTGTCTCTGCTGCCTCGACGCGCCTGCGCAGCAGGTAGTCGATCGTGGAGAGGCGGCCCCAGCCGGGGCTGTTCATGTTTTTGATGCCGGAGCGGATCTCGTCGAGGGCTGCCTGGCCGCGTTCATCGCCGCGCAGGGCAAGGCCGGCGGCGGCTTCCAGGTGGGCGTCGAAGTACGGGTCCGTCAGATGCGCAGTGAAGAGTGCCCGCAGCTCCGGGGTGTCGACGTCGGACATGAGGAGTTTGCTGAGCGCGTTCGCCCGGGTCACGGGCACGGAGTCCCCGGCTAGGTGCACGAGGGCGGCGAGGGCTTCCTGATGCCGGGCGGTGTTGGTGTGGAGGATCGTGGAGACGCTCGCCCGGACCCCGGAGTCGGAGTGGTAGGCGTGGGGCAGGACCGCTGCGACGGTGTCTCCCGAGTTGTTGTAGGAGGCGAAAGCGCCGATGACAAGCGCGAGCGTGCGCGGGTCTTGCTCGCTGCGGAGCAGCGGGCGCAAGAAGTCCTCGGCTTCACGTTCGAAGGGGAGCGCGGCGTCGTCCGGGAGCGAGAGGAGGCTGAATGAGATCGCCAGTTGATCCATCGTGTTGATGCCGAACCGCCTGCGGTCGGGGCCGGAGGTGTCCCGGGCGGCTTCGAGAGCCCAGTCAAAGGTCTCCTGGTCGGTGCGGGTTCCCAGGTGGAAGACCGAGACGAACCAGTCGTCGTGGTCGGGGTCTGCATGCACAAGAGCACGGGCCATCAGCTCATCCGGCGAGTGACGGACGCCGAGCGCGGCTTCCATGTCGGTGACAATCGCCCAGTGCGCGGGCGGCGGATCAGCCTCGCGGCCGACCCCGGATGCGAGCGCGTCCTGCGCGATGCGCAGCGCGCGCCGGTGCGGGCTGCCGCTGCTCAGCGGGTCGTCGTTGCGGGACAAGAGGGCTTGCAGCACGAGGAACCGGCCGTTCTCGGCCGCCCACGCCACGGGGTCCATGCCTCCGTCCCAGGGGCGCGTCACGTCCACGTCCCAGAGGACTAGGTGGTCGACGACCCGCTGGCGTCCGATCCGCGCGGCGGCGGCCAGCAGGGCCACGGCGTCATCGCCGGCCCGTTCGTCCGTGGTGGCGTCGAAGAGGGCTTCGAGCACCGTGTCGTCGTCTCCGCGTTCGACAGCGGCAAGCAGCAAGGGCAGATCCACCGGCCGATTGTGCCTGGACGCGTGACAGCGGTGCGAACGGGTTTTCAGCAGGCGCGGCGCTGGTCCTCAGTACTGTGCCGTGGGTGGCCGGCTTGCGAATCAGTCAAGGCTGTGGCAATCGGTCGAGGTCTCCTGTCAAAGGGCAGCGGCCGCGCGCGGCGGCCTGGGACAAGGGTGGGACTGTCCTACTCGAGTTGAACTCGTGGTGTCTGTGGTCAGGATGGGGCGAGGCTCAGGCCAGTCCCGGTCAAGCAGCCGTCGATGAGGTGTGGGCGGTACTGGATCTTCCGCAACCCTCGTCTGACCGTCCGCACCAGGTGCTCCGGGGCGGCGGAGGCGACGTTGGCCCGGAATCCCCGCCGGAGCAGCGGCCAGATGCCCTCGACGGGGTTGAGGTCCGGTGCGTACGGAGGCAGCTGGTAGACGGTCAGCCAGTCCTGTGTGGCGATGAACTCCTCCATGCCGGCGGCCAGGTGGGTGTTCAGGTTGTCCCGGATCAGGACGGTCGGGCCGTCGAGCCGGTTGTGTGCGGCGACGACCAGGTCGCGGTAGTCGGTCCAGGCGAAGCCCTTGCGGCCCTTGCTCCGGCCCTGGCCGTCGTCCAGCCTGGGTCGGTGGATCAGCCGGGATCGTTCGCCGGGCTTGTAGCGGGTCAGGGCGGCGATCGAGACCCGTCGACGGGAGCGGCCGCGCACCCGAACAACAGGTGTGTGGCCGCGGCGTCCCCAGGTGCGGGCCCGTGCCGGCGTCATCGAGACGCCGGCCTCGTCCTTGAGCACCAGCACGGACCGACCGGCGCCCCGGACTGACCGGCGGCCCGGGCAACCGACCTGCCGCACCCGGACCCCGGCCCGGGCGGGCCGGACCCGCGGACCTCCACGGGCAGGCGTCCCCGAGGGAACCTCCCAGGTCACCGGCCCTGGAGGTCGGGCTCCGGGGACGTCGTACTACTGTGCTGTCTGTCAGTCACGTGGCACAAGGGGGAGAGTGCGTGGCCATCGAGCTGCCGGGCGAATTCGTCTGGGTGATGAATCTGATCGGCCTGAACTGGCCTCAGGTCAACGAGGACGAGGTCCGCGAGTTCGCCGCTCACATCCGCGACTTCGCGTCGAACATCGACGGCACGCACATGGCTGTCACCGAGACCATCAGGCAGATGGGTGAGGCGTACCAGGCCGCCTCCTACGACGTGCTCGTGCAGCGGTGGGCCGCGATGTCCTCCGATCACATGACCGAGATCGTCGAGGTGTGTCATGCCGCCGGGACGGTGCTGGATGTCGCCGCCGATGCCATCGTGGCCGCGAAGCTGGCGGTCATCGCCGAGTTGGGGGTGATGGCGGTCGAGTTCGTCGCCACGCAGGCCGCCGCTGTGGCGACGCTCGGGGCGGCCGAGGCCGCCGAGGCGGTGCTGATCGAGGCGACGAAGCGGGTGGTGAACGCACTCCTCCAGCAGTTGGAGGACCAGATCATCGGCGAGCTGATGGAGCAGATGTGCGGCCCGCTGGAGGCGGTGGTCGAGCGGGCGTTGAGCGGCCTGGTATTCCAGGGGGTGGAGGCGGCGCTCGGCGCGGCCGGCGCGGGACCCGCCGCTGACGGCTTTCGGATCCATCCGGAGAAACTCCTGGAGCACGCCCAGGCCCTGCACGGCCATTCGGACGAGATGGCCGGTCACGCCCAGCGGTTCGTTGCGGCCACCGAGGGGATGACGTTCGAATGAGCAATGCCATTGCCAAGGGAATCAAGAAGTCGGCCGCCAAGGTGACCAAAGCGGTCGGCGAGGACATCGGCAAGGCGGTCAGCGGGGCCGTCAAGCAGGTCGCCCACGGCAGCGAGAAGGTGGCGAAGAACACCGCCGAGGCCGAAGAGGCCCATCTCAAGCATCTGCAGTCGATCCACGTGCCGAAGTCGACGCTGCAATCGGCCAGGAACGGCATGGGCTCGACGCCCGTCTACCGCATTCGCGACGACCGGGTGATCGAGCGCCTCACGCCGAACGGGCCCCGGGCCCTGACCGCCGACGAGCGCAAGGGTCTGCCGCTGAAGCTGAACGGCAAGGACCAGGTCGGCAAGCGGCCGACCGGCAAGAAGAACCCGTACAACCTGAAGGAGCTCCCGAAGGGCGGCAACCGGCCGAAGAAGCACTCGGACCAGGTCGGCTTCGACCACGACGAGTTGTCACGGGCGACCCAGCTGGCCCGCCACGAGGACCAGAGCTACGGGAACTACAGCAAGGACAAGGACACCGACAAGTACAACTTCAGCAGCAACAACTATGCCGCGGTGAGGCACGGACAGGAAGGGGACCCGGGGGGATTCATCCTGGTGGGGCGAAGTCGATTCCCGACCCACTCCGAACGTATTCTCGGAATCCCGTTCCTCCAGGCCGGTGATCCGAACGGCATCACCGCCCTCTACACCGAGCGAGAACCCTGCACGAGCAGGGCCAACTGCAGTGCGTGGATGTGCGACCATCTTCCCGGCCACGTCCAGGTGAGCCACACCGTCGAATACGGGTTCACCGATGAATCGCAAAAGCGCGGCAACGCGCAGATGGAGAAGCATCTGAGGGACTTGAATCCCAGGCCCAGTCACCACGCCTTCAGGTCCAAGTAGGGACCCGGCGGAATTGGACCTGAAGGTGGTTCATAGTAGGCTGAAGCGCGGGCGTTCAATATCCGAAATCGCATAGATGGGCAGTGTTTCTGATGGCTTACCTCGTCGGCCGGGCCGAGCTGGAGTCGGTGTTCCCGCCGGAGCTGCTCGTCACCCTGGACGCAGCGGTCGCGCAGGACATCGACCACGGACCGACGCGGGACTTCCTGGTCGGCGTCGGGCTTCCCGACAAGCCGGCCGCCTGGTTCGAGGTGAGCGAGGAGGTCTGCGACGGGGAGTTCGAGATCGGTTTCGAGGAGATCGCCGACGACCACCCGGGGCTGCCGTTCGACCTCTCCCGGTGGATCAACCTGGGCGGGCTGTCCTACGACGACATCGCGCTGGACTCCTCGACCGGCGCGGTCTACTGCCTGCCGGACGACGGCGGCGCCCCCTACCTGCTCAACCGCAGCCTCGACGCCTTCGCCTACTTCCTGTACCTGCTCGAGGTGGAACGGCCCAACTACGACTTCGAGGCCGGCGACGGCACCTTCGAGGAGGGGGCCGAGCGGCGGCTGCGGGCACGGATGGAAGCGGCCGACGGCACGGCGTTCGCCCACCCGGAGTCCGCCTGGACCACCGTGCTGCAGTACGTGTCGACCAAGCTGCAGTAGCGGCCGCCGTTCCCGCGCACAACCTCACGTCCCGTCAAGGAGAGTCCGTGACCAGTCCCAGCAGCCCCCTCGTCGACCGGTTCGGCGAGGACGGGGTCCGGCGGTTCGGCAGCGCGTCGGCCGCCGCCCGCACAGATGCCCCGGCGCCGGCCCGCGTCGCCGCGCTGGTCCTCCCTCTCCAGGTGGGCCCGTACTTCCACACCATCGAGGGCGAGCCGATCCCGCTGCGCGAGTACGCCGAGGACATCGGTCAGCCGCTGGACGCCGAACACGCGGACTGGGCCAGACTCGGTTCCGACCGGGCCTACGACCTGGTGACCGCCCCGGACGGACGCGTACAGGCGCTCCTGATCGGCTACGACGAGCCGCTCAGGTTCGTGAACTCCTCCCCGGAAGCCCTCGCCGACGGCCTGCTGGGACTCGACGTCCTGCTCGACACCCTCGGCTCCACCGACGACCCCCAGCTGGCCTCGGCCGCCTTCTCCGCGTTCGAGGAGCGCCTCCGGGAGGCCGACCCCCAGGCGTTCGCCGACCGGGAGAGCTGGTGGCCCCTCGTTCTCGACGACATCCGCGACACCGCGGGCGCCGAGTCCTACGCGTCCTTCGAAATCGTCAACGACGAGGGCGAGAAGGAGATCGTCACGTCCTCGGGCGCGATCTGCCTCCACCCGGAGGAACGCCTGTGGAGCAGCCTGGAGGCCGCCGGTGTCCAACCCGAGCAGGTCACCCGCATCCACACCGAACTCGAGGCCTGCTCCATGCCCGGCCACTACTGCTCGATGTGGCTGGCCCTCATGTTCCCCGACGCCACACTGACCCACAACTTCCCGTACGGCGAGAGCGCCGCCTCCCGGCACGACGGCATCCGGCAGCTGCTCGCCGCACAGCGAAGCGGAGGTGTGTGAGCCCGTGACCTCCCCCGCCCTCAGCGGCTGGCCGGCCGCCACCGGCTCCGCCGCCCGGCACGCGCCGGCCCTGCTCGACTGGGCCTGGCGCCAGGACGCCGACTGCCCGCGCGTGTGCCTGCTGACGGGCGGCCGGCAGACCGGCAAGAGCCACCTCCTGGCCTGGCTCCTCGCCGGCTCCGACAGCGACGCACGCACCGTCGTCCACGCAACCGTGCCGGCCGAGGGGCAGACGGCCGCCACCGTGGCCTGGGAACTGGGCCGCCAACTCGGCTACGGCCCGCTGCCGCCCGCCGAACTGGTCGGCCGGGTCGGCGCCGATCCGCGCCCCGTCCGGCTCCTGGTGCCCGATCTGCACCGGGCCGGCCGGGGCCCCGCCGACCTGCCCGCCGCCGACCCCCGTACCCTCTACGACGAACTCCTCGCCCCGCTCCTCGCGCTGACGCACGTACGGGCCGCGATCGAGGCGGGGCAACTTCCCCTCCCGAACCTCGACGAGGCCCTCGTCCTGGACTTCGGGCCCCAGCCGGTCTCCCCCGGCCACCACGAGGCCTCCCGGCACCCGAGCCACGCCACCACGCCGCCGGACATCCCGGCCGGCCGGACGCGGGTCCCCGCCCCCGCCACCGCCCCGGCCGCCGGGCCGGACCCGGCCCGCACCGTGGACTGGCGCAGCGCGTCCCCCGGCGAACGCGAAACGGCACTCGACCGGGCACTGGCCGCCGGAACGGCCGCCCACCTGCTCAGGGATCCGGGCTTCCTCGTGCACGGCTCGGCCGCGGCCATCACCGCGACCCTCGCGGATCCACGCATAACCGCCCCCGAGAAGCTGCGCGCCGTGTGGAACCGTGCCGCACCGCAGTTGTCCTCCGCCGAGCCGTCCGACCCCGAACGAGGTGCACTCCTGCACCTGGCGGCTCTGGGCAGCGACCGCCGGCTGAGTGAGTTCCTGCGGCCCCTCGCACAGGCCAACACCTGGACCGCCCGGTGGAGCCACCCGGGACGGCGGACCAGCGCCATGGCCGTGCTCCCGGCAGCAGGCGCACCGGACGGGCGGGTCGCGGCCGCGGACCCCGTCGGCCGCATCTGGCTGTACGACGCCACCGGCGGGGCCGCTGCCGGACGCCTGTCCACGGACCCGAAGATCCGACCCGTGCACCTGGCACCGGCCGGCACCGCCTGTCTCATGGCGCTGGAGGCGGACGGCACCCTCCGTACGGTGCCGGTCGACGGGTCGGCCATGGCGCCGGCCGGCGCCGACTTCCTGGCCCTCCACCACAACGCCACCGGTCTGGCCCGCAAGGGAGACCGGGTCACCGCCGTGGCGGGCGACGGCGACCGGGTGGTGGTGGGAGATGCCCACGGGCGCATCCACCAGTGGTCCCTGACCGACCCGCACACCGGTCCCCGCACCGGCGACCTGCACCGGAACGCCGTCACCGCGCTGGCCTGCCTCCTGCTGCGCGGGAGCGGAGTGACGCTCGTGATCAGCGGCGGCCTGGACGGAACGGTGCGGCTCTGGGACTCCGCGAGCGGCGAGGCCATGCCCGCTCCGGTGGAACGCCGCAACTGTCTCCCGACGGCCCTCGCGCTCGCCGACACCGAGGCCGGTCCGGTCCTCGCCGTCGCGTGGGCCGACCGCCGGCTGCACCTGTGGCAGGTGTTCGAAGGCCGTATGACGGCCGTGCCGCTCCTCTCCGACGCCGACGCCCTCGCCCTCACCACCAGCGGCGTCCTGCTCCTGGGAGGGCCGGAGGGCAGCACGGCCCTGCAGCTCGACCTCGACAGACTCTGGGGCTGAGGGCCGACGCCTGCCGGAGCAGGCGGGTCCCTGCCCGGAGGTGCGGACGGACACCGCCGGACGTCCGGCCCGGGCCCCACCACCGCCGACGCCACCGCCGACGCCGATCCCGGGAGCAGCGAGCACCGAGCACCGAGCACAGCCGGAGCGTTCTGAGGTGGGCGACCGCGGCTCGGTGTGCTGCGCCGGGTGTCTGCTGGCAGCGCGCTGACGGGTGCCGGACGATTGGGCCGACGGAACCGGAACGGCAGGGAGGTGGTGTGGGTGGCCGGGCCCGAGGATGATGCCGCGGACGGGCTCTACGCCCTGCCGGTCGGCGAGTTCACCGCGGCACGGGACCGTGCGGCCGCCCGGGCACGGCAGGACGGGGACCGGGAGCTGGCCGCGCGGCTCCGGAAGCTGCGCCGGCCCACCGCGGCCGCACATGCCGTGAACCTCCTCGCCAGGAACCACCCCGTGGAGCTGGCCGACCTCCTCGACCTCGGGCGGGCCCTGCGGACGGCGCAGCAGCGCGGTGACGGCAAGGTGCTGCGTGAGCTGTCGGCACGCCGCCACCGCGCGGTCACGGCTCTCACCGCCCTGGCTGCGCGGGACGCGGTCGGCCGCGGCGAACACCTGGGCGAGGCGCAGCAGCGCGAGGTCGAGCGGACGCTGCGGGCCGCGACGGCCGGCGAGCAGCAGGCGGATCTGGTCGCCGCGGGTCGTCTCGCCTCGGCCCTGGAGGAAGCACCTTCCGGTCTCCCGGCCGCTCCCGCCGACGGTCGACGCGGGGAAGCGGCCGGTTCCGACACGCCGGGCCCGGCCGGAGCGGCGCCTTCGACCGGGGCCGACGACCGCATCGACAAGGCCGCCGGGCCGCTGCGTGTCCGCCGGGATGCGGCCCGTCGGGCACTCGAGCACGCGACGGGCGAGTACGAGGCTGCGCAGGCCACGCTCGAGGCGCTCGCCCGGCGCCAGGACGAGCTCGCCGGACGGCGCGAGCACGGGGAACGGGCGGTCGAGGAGGCCCGGCAGGTGCTGCAGGCCGCCGAGGACGCGCTGCGTGCCGCCCGGCACGCCGAGGAGCGCGGCCGCGCGGAGCACAGGCAGGCGGCCGAGCGTGCGGCCGGGGCCCGGGCACGCGTACAGGACGCCCGGCGCACGATGGACGGACTCGACGCCGGTTAGCGGGCGACCGGCGTCCCCCGACGCGGCGCAGGCTCCCGGTGGGTTTCCGGTTGCGGCCGACGGGACGGTCGGTGCCCGGTGGAGGGCGGCGCGGACGTGGACCTCCGCCGCCTGTCCGAGGGCCCCCGGCTGCGGGCAACCGACGCGCGCAAGGCAGCGGCGTCAAAGGGGCAGCGACAGGAGCGTGTAGCCGCCGATGTCGGTGTCGTCGCAGACCTGGGTGAGGCGGTGGACGAGGGCCGCGTCGCCGGTGGCGCCGAGGGGGGCGGTCAGCTCGACGGTGGCGGCCCCGGCGGCGGGGAGTACGGCCTCGGCGATCGGCCGGCCGAAGTCGTGGCCGGGTGCGCGGCGGTCGCGCAGTGCGGCCAGGACCTCATCGGGGTATCCGCCGCAGCGGACGTCGGGGTCGGGGGCCGGGTCGCCGATCTGCAGGCCCTGGCCCGGTTCCCGTGCGGAGACCTCGGCGCCCAGGGCGGCGAGCGGCTCGGCGAGGACCGGGTCGTCGACGTGGAGCAGGGTGTCGGCCGGGGTGAGAGGCAGCCCGAAGCCGGGGATCCGCTCGAACCCGGTGACCTGGAAGGTGCGCACGCACAGGATCGTGCGGGCGTCCTCGCCGAACGGGTTGGCCAGGGTGAGGACGATCCGCTGCGGCTCGCCCTGCGGTGGCAGCACGGTGACGTTGCGCTGGCCCACGTGCCGGTCCAGGTCGGGGCGGAAGGTGCTGGTCAGCGGGTCCGACAGCGAGGCGACCTCGACCACCAGGCATTCGTGGCCGCCGTTGACGAACAGCGGGGTCCAGGGCGTGGTGCAGACCAGTGTCTCGGCGAGTCCCGCGGCGATCGGCGTGCGGTCCGAGGTGCCGATGAAGGTCGCCTGCTGGGGCGTCAGCCCGGCGGACGGGTCCGCCCACCAGAACTGGGCGCGTACGCCCGGGGCGGCCGCGTGGCCGAGGTTCTGTGCGGTCACCGACACCGTCACGGTGTCACCGGCCTGTACCCGGCCCCAGGTGTCGGCGGGAGCCACCGCGATGTCCGGGCAGGCGTAGTAGACGGCGCCGGCGGGCAGCGGCCGCGATCCCTGGTCGCCGGGTGCGGCCCGCACGACGAGCCACGGGGTGTAGGTCGGAGGTGGTCCCTCGCCCCGGGGGCGGCGGGGGGTGTCATCGGTCGGCGGGGTCATGGCGGGCCTTTCTGCTCATTCCCTGACGACGGGGCCGACCTGGCCGGCCGGGTCGGCGAAGACCCAGGTCGGCCAGCCGATGCCGCGGTCCCCGCCGAGGTCCCACTCGGGGAGCTGCGCCGTGGGGCTGCCGATCAGGGCGAGCGCCACGTCCACGGCGTTGCCGAAGGCGCCCTGCGGGATGCCGCCGGACTCGGCGCGCTGCATCCGCAGCTCCCACTGGGCCGCGTCGAGGACGGTGGGCTTGCCCCCGGGCGCGGCGAGCGGGTTGTTCTGGGTCGAGGGGAACCGCGGTACGGAGGTGGGTCCGGCGTCGGTGAAGCTGAAGCCGTCCACGAAGTGCAGCGGCCACCACGGCCCCTCCGGGTACGACATCTGCGCGGGCGGCTCGAGCGGTTCGGTCGGGTACTGCGGCCAGTTGCTCTCGTCCGGCGGCACCGGGCTCCACAACGCGGCCGGGTACCCGTCGCCCTCCTGCGCCGAGGGGCTGCGGCAGGTGCCGAGCCCGCTGTCCGGCGGGACGATCGTGCCCCAGGTCTGGAACTGGATCTCGTTGTGGGCGAGTTGAACCGCGTACGGCGGTCCGAGCCCGCTCGTGCTGAGCAGGTCGTGGAACGCGTTCTCCAGGCGGGCGAGGAAGGAATCCGTCCAGCCGGACTGGCAGCGCAGGTTGTCCCAGTCGGGATCGGTGGCGTCGTCCAGCAGCTCGACCGCCGCCCAGATCAGCGCCGCCGCGGCGGCCAGCCCGGCCAGCAGGTACTGCGCCACGCCGAGGATCGCCGCCACGATGGCGCTCGCGATCTCCGGGATCGAGGGATCGGGCTGGGTGATCGGCGGCTGGGGAACGGTCGTGCCGCCGACGACCACGCTGCCGTCCGCCTCGACCCAGTCCGGCCGGTCGCCGCAGGCGTCCGGCTCCTGGATCCGGTGGGGCGGCATCGAGCCGAGCAGGGCGGCCGAGCTCATGATCCAGGTGGTCAGCCAGGTCATCGCGTACGCGCCCTCGAGGCCGGGCCCGTCGACGCCCGGCGAGGCGGGGTCGCCGACCGCGTCGTGGTAGCTGTCCAGCCAGAGCGTCACCAGTTCGGGGGGCAGGAAGCCGGTGAGGGGGACCTTGTCGCGGACGGCGTTCAGCACGAGGTCGGGTGTGATCCCGCCGATGGCGAACCGGTCCTGGAGCTCGGAGCCGGCGATGTCGTCCCACGTTCCGCACGGCGGGAGCGGCACCCGCCCGCCGGTGCCGGGCGGGAAGACGATCTCCTCCCCCGCGGCGCGCACCCGCTCCCTGGTGCGGTAGTAGCCCCACACCCAGGCGTCCACGTGGTGCGAGACCCAGCGGTGGCGCCACCAGTGGGTCCGGTACGGAGCCCCCACGACGCCGTTGATGAACGGGTTCCCGCACAGGGCACCGGCGTACCCCACGGAGGTCCCCAGGCCGAAGGCCCGGATCCGTGGGTCACCGGAGGCGGCGGCCTTCTGCCGCAGCGCGTGCCAGAAGGTCCCGGTGCGGTGGCCGTGCAGGGTGTCGCGCGGCACCCACTTACCCGCCGGCGGGGCCTTGGGCAGCGGCCGGGTCCCCAGGATCGCGTCCTTGAGCGAGGAGCGCAGGCCACTGATCGAGGAGAACTGGCCCTGCAGGACGGTCACCACGTCGGGCAGCCCCTGCAGGTCGTCCTTCATCGACAGGAGCGCCAGCTGGTCCTTGTCGTGCACCGCCTTCTCGAAGCGGCCGAGCACGTCCTTCAGCGTGCGGAGGTTCGCCGCCATGCCCGGGGTACCGGGGGTTCCCGCCAGTAACCCGAGGATCGGCGCCCACACACCGAACATCGGCGCGCTCGAGCCGCCCGCGGACGGGTGGGTCGGCAGGAAGTCGCCGAGCGCCGGGCCGAGCGCGCCGAGCCGGAAGAACGGCAGCCCGGCGTCGTCGGGCACCGGGCCGCCGCCGGAACGAAGGGAGCCGAGCACGAGATCTGCAACCGTCAGCTGCGTGGGCACGCCGGTCACGACGCTTCACCTCTTCACCGGGGGGCCGACGGCGGCCACAGGCGCTGGCGTTGCGTCATGCTCCGCCGCGGGCCGTACGAGCGCGGTACTTCCACCGTGCCTCGCCCCTCGCACCGACGCAATCGGGGCGGGCGGGCACAGCGAGTGGCCGCCGGGCGGGCGCAGCACGGTGGGCGCGGCAGCAGGCGGCGGGCAGTCGCTCTGGAGAAGGCCCGCGGCGAGAACCCCCGACCAATGGCCGTTGACACGCACCGTGTCCTCCTGCGGCCCGGCCGGTATCAACAGAGTGCGGCTCGGCAAGCGGCCCCATCCCGTTCCCGTCGACCCGGTGTCCTGGACCGTGCTGCAGCGGTGCATGGCCCACCGAGCGGACCGGCGGACCGGCAACCCCCACGTCACGGTCACCAAAGGAACGAAGGCGGGGCGAAGACCCACCTCAACTACCTATCTCTCCCATGTCCTTGACGAATTCGGTTTCCCTCTTCGGATGATCCGCAGCACCCGCCTCGTCGACCTGGTAAACACCCATGACCCCAAGCTCGTCGCCGCCTCCTTCGGCTTGGACGCGCAGGCCGCACTCATCTACCTTGCCGACCACGTCGACGCGACCTGCCTGCCGGCCGGCCGGCACGGTGAGGCGTCGACATTGCCAGGTCACTGAAGCCGAAGGACTCCTGGGGCGCGTTCCTCGAAGATCTCGACCAGCCAGTCGAAGACGGTGGACCCGCGCCCGTCACGAGCCGCGGCCAGTTCCTCACTGACAGCCGGACGATTCGTGGGATGGCATCGTGCGAGACGAAGTTCCAACTGGCGGGCCGTCTCCGGATATCCCAGATACTCACGGGACGCCGTGTGGTCGTGCCACTCGATGAGGTAGTCATCGTCGTCGGGCTGCCCGAAGCCCCCGCTGAGGCAGTCGGCGAACGCGTCGAGGTTCTTGCCGAAGTAGCCGCCGGGCCCGTTGACGGCCTCACCGATGAGTCGCCAGAAGTCCTCCAGCGTTCTGACGCTGGTTCCGTCCAGCACGTATGTCTCCGTCATGATCCGCAGGATACGTCCACGAGGCCTGCACCAGCGCGGACCGCCTCCACCGTGAACCCGCCGTGCGCGGCCTGACCGTCAGCGGGCGGACCGCCGACGGCGACTCGGTCGACCCGGGCCCGGCCGGGTGGAAAACGGGGTGCAGTGCCAAGCAGCGGCAGAGCAGCATGGCGGACGCAGTGCACGTCCATCCTGTTGAGAGGTTCGAGCGCATGACGGAGCAGCGGTCGGTCGAGGTCGAAGCCGTACGGGCCGTGGTCGAGGAGTACTACGGGAAGCGGATCGGTTCGCTGCGGATGTTGATCGCCGGGATTCCCGCCACCCTGGTGGACGCGGTGGAGCCGCGGCTCGGCCGACTGGAATCGGAGGTACGGGACTGGCGGGCGGGCGCGCGGTTGCCGGACGAGGTCGTACTCGATCTCTACCTGGACACCCTCGACCCGGAGCAGCCGGAGGACGACCTGCGGCCGTTGGCGGACGCTGCGGCGGAGGACGACCGGCAGGCCCGGCTGACGGTCCGCCGAGGACTGGTGGCCCTGGAGTACGGCCTCGAACCGGACCCCCACGCACCGCCCGCCATCGGCGGCGCGCCCCGCCGGCCGGCATGGCCGCCCGTTCGGCTCGGCGACTTTCTGGCCGCCGAATTGCGCCGGGCCGAACAGTACGTGCTGGAGCAGTACCGCCGCGCCGTCCACGCGGCGCTGACCGCGGCACAGGTCGACCCGATCGAGGCGGAGCAGGAGGGCCTGTACTTCCCCTTCGCGGCCCGCGACCCGGACCCGCTCGCCGACGGCCACCCGCCGGTCGCCGCCGTTCCCGCCACGCGGTGGCAATACAAGCACGGCGTGGAACTGAACTGGGCGAACGACCGGGAGGGCTGGGCCCACGGCCCCCTGGACATCTGGTCCGGGGCGGGCTGGGAACTGCACGAACCGCTGCCGCTGCCGCTGTTCGCCCACCCCGACGACATCGTCGCCGTCGTACGGCAACTGCTCGCCGGTGACCTCGCCATCGCCCCCCGCACCCGGGAGTGGGAACACGCCGATGCGCTGGCACTGCTCCGGGAAGAGACCGAGGTGCTGGAGCGGGTCAACCAGGAGCGCGCAGAGGCGTACCCGTGGCTCCGCTAGGAGCTGTCCGGCCGATCATGTGACTTTCGTCTTCCCTGGCCGTTGGTTCGGGCATGGGGCGGGGTGGTCCGACAGACGCCGAGCGGGAACGGCTTCGGCCGTTCCTGCCGGTCAGCAACAGGCGTTGTGGCCGGTGGCGGCACCACCGGCAGGTGATCAACGGGATTCCGCACCGGGTGCGGACCGGGATGCACTGGCGCGACCTGCCGGAGCGGTTCGGGCCGTGGAATGCGCTCTACGAGCGCCATCGGCTCTGGTCGGCCGACGGTACCCAGCGCCGCATCAGACAACGTTCGCCCTGTGGCACCGCTGGAAAACTCGTCAAAATAGTGTTCTCGCCGGAGCCCTGGATGGCCCCGTCCTGGCTCCTGACGGACGGCTGGGCGGACGCGGGGTCGGGGTCTGGAGTGGGTTGCTTGCCGGTGTCCTCCGGGGCTCGCAGCAGCCCGTTCCGGGTGTCATCATATGCGGCCTGACCTGGTCTTTTGCCATCCTCGCTCCTATGATCGACCCCGGTCGAAAGGGGGGCCGGATGGACCGGACCGTACGCACCGTCGAGGACGTTCTCACGCTCTTGGACGGGCTCTTCGCATCTGAATCCGAGGCCGGTCGCTTGGCGACGGGTGACGGCAAGGACTTCTGGGATCGCTTCTACGCCGACCGGTCAAGGCCGGTCCCGTTCTTCGTGTCGAAGCCGGACGAGAACCTGGCCGCCTACCTCGACCGGGGTCTGATCGCTCCCGGCCGGGCCCTGGACTTGGGGTGTGGGGCGGGCCGCAATGCCCTCTACCTCGCCTCGCGTGGCTTCGAGGTGGACGCCGTTGACCTCTCCCCGGTGGCCGTCGCCTGGGGCGAGGACCGGGCTCACGAGGCCGGCCTCGACGTCCGTTTCCTGTGCGGTGACGCTTTCGCCCTCCCTGCCGCCGAGTTGCCCGGCCCATACGACCTGGTCGTCGACTCAGGGTGCTTCCACCACCTGCCGCCCCACCGCCGGGTCAGCTACCTGGCTCTTCTCGACCGCGTCCTGGCCCCCGGCGGCCATCTCGCACTCACCAGCTTCGCAGCCGGCGAGCAAGGCATGGGGTCGGAGCTCGCCGACGCAGACCTCTACCGCCGGCGCAGTCTGCAGGGTGGCCTCGCCTACACGCCCGAAGCACTGCGCTGGATCTTCTCCGACCTGGTCGAGGTGGAACTGCGCCGCATGCGGGAGGAGTCCCCTGACTCGCCACTGTTCGGCGTGACCTTCCTGTGGACCGCGTTGTTCCGTCGGAGTGCGGCTGCCTCAGGCGACGTTCGCCCTGGTGACGACTTCGCGTAGGCGATCGTCCTGGGCGTGCTTGTTCCGCCAGATGATGTAGCGGCGGATCATGCTGCCCTGTTCCTCGTGGCTGGCGTGGTCGGTGCCGTCGGGGGTGAAGTATCGCAGGGCGGTGAACTGGGCCTCGATCCGGTTCAGCCAGGAGGAGTTGGTCGGGGTGTAGGCGATCTCGACGTTGTTGGCCTCGGCCCGGTCCGCGACCCGGCGGCACCACTTCGTGGTCAGGTGCGGCGAGTAGTTGTCACAGACGATCGCGATGCGCTTCCCGACGGGGTGCAGGGAGCGCAGGTAGCGGCAGAACTCCATGAACTTGGAGCGGTTCTTGGTCTTCTTGATGTGGCCGTAGAGCTGGCTCGTGGAGCTGCCCGGTGGGGCCGGGCCGTCGGGGGGTGCGGCCCGGCCGGAACCGGCGACGGGACCAGTGTGGACGTCCCGCCCCGGGCAGCGACCGTACCGCACGCCCCCAGCCCGGCCGGCGCAGACGCGCGGCCGGGCAACAGGGACCGGTCTGCTGGCCGCGACCGGCTTCCCCGGGCCTCCGCAGCGCGGGATGGGCACGTGCCCGGTACCGGCCTGGAGCAAGCTCGCCGCGCGCGATCCGTTCAGACTGTGCTCTCGCCATCAGGCCTGCCGCCACCGCCACCACGGCCGCCGCGCGGGGCAGCGGCGCGGGGCAGCGGCACGGGGCAGCGGCACGGCTGGTCGAAGCCGCCCGGTGAGAGCGTCCTCACCTGCACCCGGACGTGGCCCGGTGGGCGCCTGCGGCGTCCCCGGGGGGCTTACGCGCCCCACGGGTCGCTGTCCCGCAGGCAGCCGAACGCCCGCAGCCGCGAGTCGACGTCCTTCAGCTCCGCGATGCCCGTGCCGAACTCTTCCCACCCACGGGCTTCCACCTCCTTGGCCTGCTCGGGGGCCAAGGTCGGACCGGGGTTGAGGACCGAGACGCGCCTGACGCTGTCCATGCCGGCACCGAGGTGCTGCAAGGCGCTCGACCAGACGGCCTGGGTCTGCGGGTCGGGTATCGGGCTGTACTGCCCGGCCTCGCGCACACCCTGATACGCATGGCTCAGGTCGATGACACCGCGACCGTTGGCATGATCCGTCTGGACCTCCGCGACGGAGCGGATCAGGGCATCGAGCTTGGCAACCCCGCCGGTTCCGTACCAGAGGACGACCTGGGCGGCGACCGGTGTGGCGTCGGTCGACGGCGTGCCGGTGGCGGGGACCGTGGCGACGTCCGACGGCGTGCCGGTCGGCTGGGGGGTCACGCTCGCGGCGGGGCCGTCGGTCGACGGGGTGCCGGTGCCGGAACAGGCGGCCAGCACAAGCACGGTGACGGCGGCCAGCACGGGCGTCAGCACACGGGGACGAAGATGAGAACGCACGAGAACCCCCTCTTGGGCAGCGCTCGGTGCTGCCGTGGACAGGCCGTCAAAGTACCCGAGCCCGCCGACACTTGCGCTCGGTAGGGCTGCGCCGGTCCTACGCCCCGTACCACCGCCCGACGACGCCGGTTGACCTCTCCACCCGTCCCCCCGTCCCCGGGGACTGCGCGCCCCGCGCGGCGGCGCCGCAACCGTGCCGGTACCCCGAAGCGCTCACCCCACCGGCCGCCGGGCGGTGTGTCGGCTCCGCCCGGCCTCTGGTCCGGCCGCAAACGGCCGGGCTGTCCCGTCTGTCGGATCGCCGCGGCCGCCGGCGCAGCCGGCCACGACCACACCGCCCCGGCTCACGACACCGCGCGGCGCCCGCGAGGCGGGGCGGCCCGGAAGGGAAACCGGCCGGGCCGAGCGGTGCTGCGCCGTCGCGCGCACCCGCCGGGCCCTGGAAGTCGGCAACGTCATCCACCTCGACGTACACGCCCCGCGCGGCCCCGTCCGGAGCGCCCGCTGACCCCCGCCCCGAGCGCGCCGACCGGCGCCGCAGGCCCGCCGTCCGCGCCGCACAGCGGGAGACCAACCGGCCGTACCGCGCGTGCGGCGGTGGTCCGAGCCGCCCGATGGGTGGGAATTTCCGACAAAGCACCGGGTATCCGCGGGTGAGGGCCGTACATTCGGCTGTTACGAGCGGTAACTGACGATCCGGTGGGAGTGGTTGTGGCAAACCCCAGCACGTTCGGCACGGACAGCGGTGTGGGATCGACGGTGGCTTTGCTGGAGGCGAAGCTACCCGCCGTACGCGAGCGCCGCCGCGAGCTCGAGGAGCAGCTCGCGGCCGTCATCGCGCAGGAGAGCGCCATGGTCGGCGTGCTGGAGGGCCTCGCAGCGCTGGCCGGCACTCCCGTCGACCACGACGGCGAACCCGCCCTCGCCGCACCGGAAGCGGCGGCGGTGACAGCGCCGTCGGAAGCCCAGGCCGACACCGCCGACCGCGGCACCGCTGACGCACCGGCACACGCCGCCGACGACGAGTCTGCCGGGACGGCAACCACGCCCGCGCCCGGGACTGGCGCGGCCGAGCCCGCCCGTGGGCGTGGCGCCACACGCAAGGCCACGGCCGCCGCCAAGCGCGCCCGGGCCGGGGCACCGGCGGCTGCGGCGACGCCGGACGCGGCACCGGCCGCAGCTGCCGCCACCCGCAGGACACGGGCCAAGAGCCGCGCCGCCGCACCCGCGGTGAAGGCGGCCGGAATGACCGCCACCTCGCCCGCACCGCAGCAGGACCCGGCACCGGCCGCCGCGGCCACGACGCCGAAGGCCCCCGCCCGGGCAGCCACCGGACGCACGGCGAAGAAGACCGCAAAGACCTCCCCGGAAGCCGCGCAGGCCGTGAAAACCGTCAACGCCGTCAAGGCCGCGAGTAGGACAGGCCGCACGACAGTCGTGGCGGCCGGCGAACAGGCAGCCCCGGCCCGCACCGCGACCACCACGAAGAAGACCACCACGAAGAGGGCCACCGCCAAGAAGACCAGCGGCAAGAAGACCACCGCCAAGCGGGCTCCGGAGGACAGCGTGTCCCCGGCGGCCCGTTCAACGAGCGCAGTGGTGCCCGCGCAGGCCGGACCAGCCGACAGCCCGGCCCCGGCCCCGGCCTCGGCCTCGGGCGCGAAGGGCCGCCGGCCGGGGCTGACCGACCCGGCCGATGTCCTCGCGGTCCTGGCCGACGCTTCGGGCCCGCTGCGGGCCCGCGAGGTCGCCGGCCTGCTCGGCCTGGACGGCAGCGATTCCAACGTCAACGCCGTCCGCACCCGCCTGGAGCGCCTCGCCAAGGCCGGGCAGGCGCAGCGGACCGGACGCGGCCTGTACACCGCCGCCACGGTCCCGGCCCAGGCCGCGGGCTGACCGTTCCACAGGGGACGCGGCGGGTGCACGGGCGGCGCCCGGCGCGGTGAGGTGTGTGCGTCCTGTCCTCGGCGGGCGCCAGGCGGAGGCCGGCTCGGCACGGGTGTCCCTGTGCCGGGCGGGCCCGCCCTGTCACCGCCGGGTGGCCGTCAGCCGGGCCTGGGCCTGGGCCTGGGCCCGGGGGGGGGGACCGTCGCGGCAGTCCCGGGTCGCGCTGTCGGCGTGCTGCGGCTCCGGGGCCGAGAGCGGGACGGGCGGCGTTCCCGCGGGCGGGGCGAGGGTGTTGCGCTGCTCGCGCAGCCAGGGCCGCATGGGCGGCCGCGCCCGCCGGGCGCTCCGCGGTGCTCACGGGCTCGCGCCGGGCGGCCGTCGCCGGGCCCACCTGCGCGCCGGGTACGGGCATGCGGTCAGCGACCCTCGGGAAATGCCCGGTGGGCAGCACGGTCCGGGCCGCCGGTGCCCGAGGGGCGGCGGCTCTCGACGCGGGCGGGCAGGTCCACCGTGCCGGCTCCGACCTCGCGCAGCGGGTCCGTGGTCGCGTGCAGGGTGATGCGGCCGGGGTCCCGGTGCCTCCTGTCGGACCCAGGTCATAAGGTGTGCCGATGATCTTCCGGAGGAAACCGAAGGGCCAGGCCCTGGCACCCGCGCTGGCCGAGCTGGAACAGGCTGTGGACGCCCGCGACGGTGCCCGCACCGAACGTGCCTTCAACGCCGCGATGCGTGCCGTGCAGGCGGCGCCGGATGCCGAACGCGCCCCGGCCGGCCCCCGGCTGGCCGCACTGATCCCGGCCTTTCCGCCCACCGGCCCGCGGCCGCTGCTGGCGACGGCGGCCGGCTTCTGCGTGGAACGCGGCGCCGACCCCGCCGCCTGCGCGCAGCCGATCCTCGACGGCACCCGCCAGGACCTGGCCGACGCGCTGGAGTTCGCCCGCCGCTGCAGCGTCGGCGGCACGGGGGACGAACTCCCGGAGCCGGACGCGCAGATCATCGACGACGCGCTGACGCAGCGCCTGGGCGTGGAGCCGGGCGAGGCCCTGCGGCTCGCCCTGGCCTGGTGCTCCGTCGAACGGTGGCAGCCGCCCGCGCTCGCCGTCCTGTGCCGCAGCGCCGAGGTCCGCCGCCGCCACGCGGCCGCGCTCCTGCCCCTGTGCCGCGAGCTGGCGGCCCTCGGGCGGCACGATCTCACGTGTCTCGCGCACGCGCTGGCGGTCCTGGACGACGAGCCGCTCGTGGTGCTGCACCGCCCCACCGGGACCGGCTACGAGGTCCGCATCGGCGGCATCGGCGACAACTTCCAGCTGCACACCCTGCTCGCCCACGTCCTCGTCGGCGGCGGCCACCTGCCCGGCACCCCGCCGTCGACGGAGAGCGTCCGCCTGGCCACCGACCCCGGACCCGCCCAGGGACGCAGCAGTACCATCGCCGCCGGGGCCTTCGAACTCCTCGCGCCGGACGGGGAGCGGATCTGGAACGAGGGGCTGCCCGACGACATCCCCGTGGTGGAGGGCCGGCGTCTGCTCGTGCTGGACGAGCCGCTGTACCCGCGCACCTGGAACGCCGACCGCTTCTTCCCGCTGCTGCCCGGCAGCGCCGAACTGACCCGCGTCCTCGGCGACGACGAGACGCGCACCTGGCTGGCCCGTACCTCGCCGGCCGGCGCGGCCCACGGCACGTCCTGACCCGGCCCGCCCGGGGCGGGAACCGCGACACCGAACTGGCCTGCGGTTCTTGCCCCGGGATGTGACGGCCCGTCTTGACCACGGAGACCGCCCGAGT
The DNA here is from genome assembly GCF_057220535.1 of Kitasatospora sp. NEAU-CNBT7. NCBI lineage: Bacteria > Bacillati > Actinomycetota > Actinomycetes > Kitasatosporales > Streptomycetaceae > Kitasatospora > Kitasatospora sp. NEAU-CNBT7. The sequence continues at coordinate 25,966 of NZ_JBXQQB010000010.1, forward strand.
TCGCCGGGGCGGCTCGAAAGTCGGCGGCGGCCCTGCCGGTTCCCACAGGGCGGGAACCGGCGAAGAAATCCGAGGCGGGAGTGCCCCGTCCGGACCCATATTGGCGCCTTCCCGTGCCGGTCCCACAGAAGGAATCACACAGATGTTCCCCAAGCGTCCCGCCGCCATCGCCACCGCCGCCGTCTGCTGCGCCCTGGTCCTGGGGGCGGGCGGCTGCGCCCGGGACCGGTCCCAGGCCGGCTCCGCCGACGCGGCCGCCGTCTCCCCCAGTGCCTCCGGGAGCACGGGTGCGGGCGCGGCCGGGCGGCTGGACACCGACAAGCTGACCGCGGCCGAGATCGAGAAGCAGGCCCACGACGCGATGGCGTCGCTGTCGTCGGTCAGGATCTCCGGGAACCTGGTGGCGGCCGGCAAGAAGATGACCCTGGACCTGGCGACCGACACCAAGGGCAACTGCCAGGGCACCATCGGTGTGGCGGGCATGGGCCAGATCGAGATCATCCACACCGGCGGTGCCAGCTTCCTGCGGCCTGACGCCGCGTTCTGGAAGACCATCGCCGCGGGCAAGGGCGACCCGCACGCCGGGGAGCTGGCCGCCGAGATGTTCAAGGGCCGCTACCTGAGCGGCGCCAAGGACGACCCCTCGCTCGCCGGACTCGCCGCGATGTGCGACATCGTCAAGTCGATGACCGACAACCAGGACACCGACGACGACGCCGTCAAGGGCACCACCGCCACCGTGAACGGCCACAGCACCTTCAGCGTCGTGTCCACCGACGAGGGCTCCACGAACACCGGCTACGTCGCCACCGACGGCAAGCCCTACCTCGTCAGGATCAGCCACTTCGGCGCGGAGCCCGGCGAGATGAACTTCACCGACTTCGACAAGCCCCTCACCGTCCAGGCCCCGCCCGCCGACAACGTCATCGACTACACCCAGTTCAAGGCCAAGCTCACCACCATCTGACCGCGACGGACCCCGGGCCGGGGGAACACGGGCTGCGTTCCCCCGGCCCGTTGGAGACCGGGTTCGCTCCGGGGCACCCGCACACGGCCGCCGGATGCCGGTCGAACCTCCGGCCCGCACCACCGCGGTGGCGGATCTGTGTGGGTGGCGACCACCGGACGCCGCCGGGACGGGGCCACTGCTCGTCCCGCCCGGGCGTCCACCGCGGCAGTGGACGCCCGGGCGGGGCCGGCGGGTGGGCTCACCGGGCGGCGCGGTCAGCGGCACAGGGTGCGCAGGGCCGCGCGGAAGTCCCCCGCGCGGCGCTGCGGGTCGGTGTCGGTGGCGGCCCAGGCGATCCGGGCGTCCGGCCGGATCAGGACGGCGGTGACGTCCCGCCAGACCGGGTGCGAGGTCTCGGCGTCGACCACCGCCGTCCGGTGGTCCAGGCCGGGATCGGAGCAGGGCGTCCGTGTCCCGCCGAGGTCCAGCAGCAGCGGCCGGCCGTGATGCATCAGTGGGTGGGGGGTGGGCGCGTCGGCCGCGTCCAGGGCGAGTCCGGCCAACCGTGTGCCGGTCAGCGGGTGCGCGTCGGGTGCGGTGCCGGCGGGGAGCGGGTCGTCGAAGCCGGCGATCCGTCGGGCCCACTGCCGGTTGGTCCGCGGTTCGGCCAGTGCGGCGGACCAGACCTCGCGCAGCGCGATCTGCTCCGGGCTCGCCGCCGCGAACAGGGCCAGCTGCGCACGGGTGTTGTCGATGACGGCGCGGGCGGCCGGCCGGCGCTCCGTGTCGTAGCTGTCGAGCAAGCCGTCGGGCGCCCGGCCCTGGAGGGTGGCGGCCAGCTTCCAGCCCAGGTTCGCGGCGTCCTGGATGCCGAGGTTCATGCCCTGCCCACCGGCGGGGAAGAACATGTGCGCCGCGTCCCCGGCCACCAGGACCCGTCCGGCCCGGTACCGCGTCGCCTGCCGGGTGGCGTTGCCGTAGCGCGACAGCCACCGGGGGTTCCGGATGCCCAGGTCCCGTCCCAGCAGCGCGCGGGTCTGCTCGCGCACCTCCTCCAGGGTCAGCGGTTCGCCGGCGCCACGGTGCAGGGTGGCCGTGGAAAGGCCCGCCAGCCGGTGGACGCCGTCGCCGATCGGGGCGACCAGGAACGAACCGGCCGGCCCGGTGGCGGCGAGCGGTCCCGTGGGCGGGTCGTCCAGTTCGACGTCGGCGAGCCACCCGGTCATCGTGGTGTCCTGACCGGGGAAGTCGATGCCGGCCGCCCGCCGCACCGCGCTGCGGGTGCCGTCGCAGCCCACCACCCAGCGGGCCCGCACGGTCCGGTGGGTGCCGCCGGCCCGGATCACCGCCTCGACGTCGTCCGGGCCCTGGGTGAGCGAGACGACCTCCTCCCCGCGCAGTACCCGGGCGCCCACGGCGCGTGCGTGCTCCTCGAGGAGCTGTTCGGTGACGGACTGACCGAGCGCCAGCATGTACGGGTGCACCGCCCCGACCGTGGCGAAGTCCAGCCGGGTGGTCGCCGCGCCGAAGTGACCGGTCGGCACCGGTGTGCCGCGTTCGATGAACCGCTCCGCGAGGCCGCGGGTGGCGAACGTGTCCAGGGTGCCGGCCTGCATGCCGACCGCGCGCGACCGTCCGTCCGGTACCGCCCGGCGTTCGACGACGGTCACCTCCACCCCGTACAGGCGCAACTCCGCGGCCAGCCAGAGCCCCACCGGGCCGGCCCCGGCGATGAGCACATCGAGCATGACAACCACTTCCTCTCGCTTTGGGACGATGCGCCGTCACGGCGGCGCGGCGATGGCCCTGTCCCGGCGCATCGGGGCGCCGGGTGGGCCGGGTGAGCCAGGTAGGCCGAATGTGCTGGGGTTCAGCGGGCGCTGCCGAGGTCGCGGTCGGCGTCGGTGCCCTCGAGCATGAGGGTGGTCTCCTCGATGCGGCGGAAGCGGCCGTCGGGGGCGTACTCGGCGAAGAGGTAGACCTCCATGCGGACGGTGGAGCCGTCGGTCTTGGTGACGGTCATGGTGTGGCGGTCGGCGTAGCGGTCGCCGTCGGTGAGCTCGTCGTGGACCTCGACGGAGCCGCCGGCGACGACGGTGCGCAGGTGGGCGATGTGGGCGAGGAACTCGGTGCGGTCGGCCCACTCGCCGTCGGTGCGCTGGCGGTAGTCGGGGGCGAAGTGCCGCTCGGCGGCCTCCTCCAGGGGCAGGCCCGGGGTGAGCAGCAGGTCGGTGAGGGCGGTGCGGACGTCGGCGCGGGTGCTGGCGGTGGTCATGACGGTCCCCTTGGTGTTCAGGCTTCGACGGAGAGTGCGTGCTCCGAGCACGCACATGCACCGTACTACAGTTTGCGTGCCCCGCGCACGCTATTCGCCGGCCGCACGCCACACCGCGCGATGGAGAACGCGCCGTCGCCGTCAACGGCCGGGCCGCGCTCGCACGACCGGGGGGGCTGATGGTGGAGGCGGGGCGCCCGGGGTGGTGCGCGGCGATGGGCACGGCGTACGCGGTCGCCTTCATCGGCATCCCCCACCCGGCACCCGCCGAGCGGGAGCCGCGGGCGCGGACGGCCGCGGCGCCTCCGGGCGGTGGCCCCGGCGCGCGGACCGCAGCAGGCCGCGGCGGCCCGGCGCCCCCGAAGGCGCTCTCGAATGCGCCCTCGAAGGCGCCGACACCCGCGCCCGGCCGGGTCGGCGGAACGGCCGCCGCGGAACCGGGGACGGATCCGGGACCGGTCCGGGATGGGTCCGGCCGGGGCTCGGGGCGAGCCGCCTTGGGGACGTTCCTGCTGCTCACAGGCCCGACGGCGGTCGACCCGTCGACGCAACCGCACTCCGCCGCACCGGGTGACCGAAGGGGCCGGCGTGAGCCGGGTGGCAGCTGGGCCCCGTTCGCCGCCGGGGTGTGCGCATCCCGGCCGACGTGGCGCCAGCTCCCTGCGGGGGCACGGGTACCGATCGGCGTGCGCCTCTCACCGACGGCGCGGTGGCCGGTCCACTGCGCCGGGCACGGGCCGGCGGGACATCACACTGCGCGACCGACCCTCGCCTCATCGGTGACGGCTGTGGCTGGTGCGGCCCATGCCACCAGGACGGTCGCCGGAACCGGGAACTCCGGCCGATCCGGTGACGGATCGTCACATGACAACCGCCTCGGACGGAGCCCGGTGGCGGCTTCGCCGGGGCATTGGCGTGATCGGGGGCGCATCGACGGCCTTTTCGATCACGAAAACCCACCCAAAAGCGCTCATACCGGGCCCTACTTCCCGGCCCTTACCGCCGGTAATGGTCAACTGACCTGCGGGATAAGGGAGTTGCTTGATGACTGACCGCAACCACCCGTAGTTTCTTGGGCGGTGCAACGAGCACCACCCGGGTTTCACCCGATGCACGGCCCGCCGGCCGACCCCCGGTGCGAGGGCCGTGCCCGCCGGCCGGCCGAGTTTCGGAACGGGTCGGCGGCGAGCGGGGGCGACCGGGGCGGCACGGCACGTCGGACACGTGCCCGGCCGCCCGGCGAGTCAGGCGAGCGGAGTGCGGGCCCCACCGGGGCCTGGTTCCCCGTGCCCGCCCGGGGGCTCTGTCGAGAGGACGTTCATGACTTCCGACCACGACACCGCCGCTGCCACCACCTCCATCAAGGCCACCGCCAAGGCCACCACCAGGCGCAACCGCGTCCGCACGGCCGTCGTCGCCGGCGCCGCCGTCGCCGCGCTGCCGGTGACCGGACTCCTCCCGGCCTCCTCGGCCTCGGCCGCCTCCGCCTCGACCTGGGACGCCGTCGCCCGGTGCGAGAGCGGCAGCAACTGGTCGATCAACACCGGCAACGGCTTCTACGGCGGCCTGCAGTTCACCGCCGGCACCTGGCGCGCGTACGGCGGCACCGCGTACGCCCCGCAGGCCAACCGGGCCACCAGGGCGCAGCAGATCGCCGTCGCCGAGAGGGTGCTCGCCTCGCAGGGCCCCGGTGCCTGGCCGGTCTGTTCCAGGAAGGCCGGTCTGACCCGGGGCGGCGCGCCGGCCCAGGTCGACACCGCCACCAAGGCCGGGCCGGCCACCCCCGAGTCCCGTCCCGCCCAGGCTCGCCCGGCACGCAAGCCCCAACCGGCCCCCGCCGATGCCACCCGACCGGCGCGGACTCCCACCCCGCCGACCCCGTCCGCCCCGGTCGACTCCCCGCACAACGGCGCCCCCACCGGCACCTACACCGTCAGGAGCGGCGACACCCTGAGCGAGATCGCGGCCAAGTTCCGCACCGACCAGCGCAGCCTGTACACGAGGAACATCCGGACCATCGGCGCCGACCCCGACCTGATCTTCCCGGACCAGGTCCTGGACCTCTGACCCACGGCCGGACCACGGCCGGCCACCCCTGCGGGGCGTGGCCGGCTCCCGCACACGGCGCGACCGGCCCCGCCCGCACCGCCTCCGGAGCGCGGGCCCGCCCCTGCGAGGCGGGACGGAAGACACCGCCCAGCACGGGCCATCGTCCGCAGGACGGTGACATGGAGCACCGCCGGCGCCGCGCACACGAGCTGCCCGCCCACCACCGCACCGCAGACCACCACCGCCGACATCACACACGGCAGCGGCGGACACCTCCCGCGGACCTCCGCAAGGACCGCCGCCCGACGCTGTCACCGGCGCTCGCTACCCTCAGCAGCCATGGGACTTTCCATCACCGTGGGGCTGCTGGACGACCAGGCCCGCCACGACGCCGAGGGACTCGCCTACCACCGCGGCGCGTTCGCGCGTCTCACCGCAGCGCTCGCAGCCGTCGGCATCGACTGGCAGGAGCCGGAGATCAGCGACCCGCCCATCGTCCCCGCCGTCATGGCGGGCTTCCCGTACGACCATCTGACCCATCTGCGCCGCGCCTTCGTCCTGGCCGAACGCGGTGAGCCGATCACCTGCGCGCTGGAGACCGACGCCGCGCAGTACGACCGCGACCGCCGGAAGATCGACGACGAGACGGCCAAGCTCACCTCCCACCTCCTCTGCCACGCGGACGCCTCGGGCTACTACCTGCCGGTCGACCTCGGCGATCCGCTCCACCTCGCGCCGCACGCGGGCGTCGACGGCCACGGCCTGGTCGGCTCCAGCCGGCGCCTGCTGACCGAACTGGTCCGCCTCGCACCGCCGCTCGGCATCCACCTCGACACCACCGGCACCCTCCTGGCCGCCGAGGAGTCCGCCCTGGCCCAGCTGCGATCCGGCGACCCGTTCGTCGCGGAGAAGCGCATCTGGCACCAGCTCCACCGCGCCTGCCGGGCGAGCCTGGCCGGCGGCCACGCCATCGTCTTCCACTGACGCCCGACCGCAGCGCCGCTACCCGCCCTCCCACCCCACGCACCACGCCATCCCCACAAGCCCCACCGACCACAGCTACGGCGGGACGGTCGAGGGACACCGGCCCGGCGAACCAAGCGGACGGCTGGATCTGGCGGCCCGCCCGCAACGGCGCCCGCTCGGTGACCCCGCGATCGGACGCCGCGTCGGCGAGCCGCCCCCGGCCCGGGAACGACAACCGCGAACCGGGCACCGCGTGGGGCTGCCGCTCGGGCCGTCGGCGGCCGGGGCTGCCGCGCCGACGTCGGGCGGGACCGGATGGCCCGCGGGCACCTCATGCGCTGCGGCGGTCTCGCTCACCCGGTCGGCTCCTGGCCGGCGAGCAGCCCGAGCAGGCCGGTGGGGGCGTTGTCGCCGAAGATCAGCCGGTGGTTGCGGTCGGATTCGGCGGCGAACCGGGCGCTGCGGGGGAAGAGGGCCTGCTCGTACTCCGCGAGGGCGGCTTCGACGTCGTCGGGGTGTGCGGCGATGGCTTTGCCGAGTTCGGCGCCGTCGAACATGGCGAGGTTGGCGCCCTCCCCGGCGAACGGTGACATGAGGTGGGCGGCGTCGCCCAGCAGCGTCACGCCGGGAACGCGGTCCCAGCGGTGGCCGATCGGCAGGGCGTGGATCGGGCGCGGGGCGAGGGCCGTCTCCCCGTCGGTGATGAGTGCGGTGAGTTCGGGCGCCCACCCGGCGAATTCCGCCGCGACCCGGGCCGCCGCCGTGTCGGGCGCGGCGAGGATGGCGGCTATCCAGTCCTTCGGCTTGTCGAGGGCGACGTAGGCGTGAAGGACGGCGTCGGCCTCCCGGTGGCCGAGGATCCCCTTGCCGGCCGTGACGGCGAACAGGGAACCGTCCCCGGCGGCCTCGGCCGCTGCGGGGTGGCGCCGGTCGGCGTCGTACAGGTAGGTCTCGACGAACGACGTGCCGACGTACTCGGGCTGCGCGTCGGAGAGCAGCGGCCGGATCCGCGACCAGGCACCGTCCGCGCCGACCAGGAGGCGGGTCGTGACGGTCTGCCCGTCGGCGAAGGCCAGCTCGTGCCTCCCGTCCCCGAGCGGGCGGACTGCGGTGAGCCGGTGTCCCCACCGGATCATCCCGTCGGGCAGCGAGCCGATCAGGATCCGGCGCAGGTCTCCGCGGAGCACCTCCGGGCGACCGCCCGTGCCGTCGTCGGGCCGGTCGAGCAGGACCGCGCCGTGCCGGTCGAGCACGCGCAGGGCCTGGCCGCCTTCGTGGACGATCGCGCGGAACTCGTCGGTGAGGCCGGCGGCTTCGAGGGCGAGCTGCCCGTTGTACTCGTGGATGTCGAGCTGACCGCCCTGGGTGCGGGCGTCCGCGGACGGCTCGGCCTCGTAGACGGTCGCGGGGACGCCGTGCAGGTGCAGGACCCGCGCGAGGGTCAGGCCGCCGAGCCCGGCGCCGATGATCGTGACGGGAGTGGTCATGGTGGTTTCCCTTTCGCCTGGACACCGCGCTACTCGGATACAGCGTTCGCAGTGCCGGGCCACGATAGCATTACTGCGAACACTGGGCGCAGTAGTGAGGAGGGAAAGCCGATGGACGAGGTTCACACCGTGATCTGGAACCGGCCGGAGCGGGCCGCGAAAGGCCCCGCGCCGTCACGCACCCGGGCGGAGATCACCGGCGCAGCCATCGCGATCGCCGACGCCGAGGGCATCGAGGCGCTGTCCATGCGGCGCGTCGCCAAGGAACTGGGAACGGGTACCGCCTCGCTGTACCGCTACCTGACGTCCAAGGACGACCTGCTCGACCTCATGCTCGACGCCGTGGTCGCCGAAGACGGCAGCCCGCCCGCCCCCACCGGCGACTGGCGCAGCGACCTGCGGAACCTGGCCCGTCGCTCCCGGGCCGCCTTCCACCGGCACCCCTGGATGACCTCCCTCGCAGCGGGGCGCCCATCGCTCGGACCGAACTCCCTCGACGCCATCGAACGCGCCCTTGCCGCCCTCGATCCCCTCGGCTTCGACATCGACGTCATGATCACCATCGTCGACACGGTGCAGGCCTTCGTGCGCGGCTACGCCACCGGCGAACTCGCCCAGCAGGAAGCCGTCCGACGCTCCGGAGTGAGCAGCCGGCAGTGGATGGACGCCCACGCTCCCTACCTCGACGCCGTCATCGAGAACGGGCACCACCCACTCCTCGCCCGGGTCATCCGTGACGCCGAGCTCCCCCACGCGGCCGACAGCGCCGAGCGCGGGTTCGAGCTGGGACTCGAACGACTCCTCGACGGCTGGGAGGCCAACCTCCCGACCCGGCCCTGACCATCCGCCAACCCCACCCGGGCGCCCACCGTCACCCGCCAGCCCCTCGAGGCCACGGCGGCGATCCGGAGCTCCGGCGCCTCCCGCAGCCCGACCGTCCTGCACCTGCTCGCGGACGATGGGCGAGGCTTCGACCGCGGCCACCTGGGCTTCTGCGGCGCTCTTACCGGCAAGAGCGCCGCAGGCGCGGGCCCGTTTCTTCGCACCCTCGGCGGTGGAAGCGCGCATCCGGGCCTGTTCCGCACAGCCGACCGCGGCGGAGGCGCAGCGGTCGGCGGACGTCGGGGTGTGCGGTGGTCGGCCGGTCCGACGAGTCCGCCGGCCGTAGGGGGCGGGTCGGGTCGGCGGGCCGGCCTCTCCCCCCGGGACGACTCGCCGTCCACGAGGTGGCCGCGGGTCACTTCGGCCAGGTACCAGGCGAGTTCGCCCCCGCGCGCGGTCCGCCGCCACGTCCTGACCGGGCTGCCCGCCCGCGTCGGCGGCGGCGCCGCCGGCCGCAGGCGGCTTGCACGGCGGCGCGGGCCGCGTCGGCAGGCGAAGCGCCGGCGTCCGGGTCCTCGCCGCCGAGCCGGGCCTACTCGGCGGCGGCCTCCAGAGTGGCGCGCCAGAGCGGGCTGTCGACGTAGTGGTTGTCGTACAGCTCGGAGGAGTCCTTGATCTCCTGCGGGCTCGCCTCCCCGCGCATCACCCGGCCGAGCAGGCGCAGGTAGTCGAAGCGCGGCATGCCGGGCGTGAAGGTGAACAGCACGTCAGCCGTGGCGCCGGGCGCTGCGGCGAAGGCGTGCGGGGTGTGCGGCGGGACGAGCAGGAAGTCGCCCTCGTGCAGCGTCTTCACCTCGTCGTCCACCAGCACCTGGAGCGCGCCGCCGATGACGAAGAACAGCTCCGAGGCCCGGGTGTGGAAGTGGGCCGGGGCCCCGACCGCGCCCTTGGCGAACGTGGAGCGGTAGCTGGTGATCGGGCTGCCGTCGGTGCCGCAGTCGGCCAGCAGGGTCATCGTGCTGCTCGGGTCGCTGGTCGTCTCCGCCTCGGCGGCACGGGTCAGGATGGGCTTGGGCGTGTCGGTGTTCATCGGTTCTGCGTCTCCCCTGTTCATCGGCCGCGTCAGGGTTCCCTCCCGGCCTTGTGATCACAACTCTACGACGTGAAAAGGCCCATGAGATGGTTCATTCCTGATGGATAATCATGGGCCAATTGCCCCGGGCCGGCGGGGGCCGGGCCATCGCCTCCGGCGCCGTCACCGGGCTTCGGCCCGGTGGTGGTCGGCGACCAGGGGGCGGACCTTGGCCAGCATGAGGTGCAGGAACTGTTCGGGGTGGCGGAAGGAGGCGAAGTGGCTCGCGTCCCCGATCAGGGCGAACTCCTTGACCGGGGCCTGCACGTCGTCGAAGAAGCGCTTGGCGCGGTCGGTGGGCGTGAGGACGTCCCGGTCGCCCTGGAAGATGAAGAACGGCAGGTCGAAGCCGGTGCCGTCGGCCCAGTCGTCCAACCCGGCGGTGGCGGGGAGGATCTGCTCGGACAGCTTCATGCCCTTGCCGAGGGCGCCGAGCTCGCCGAGCGAGTGCAGGGGTGAGAACCAGAGCGACTTCATGACCACGGACTTCATGGTGGAGAGGGTCAGCGGGTCGCTGGTCGCGGCGACCCTGGCGTAGGCGCCGTGCTGTTCGGCGGTCCAGCTCCGCGCGTCGGTGCCGAGCGCCTCGACGACGGCGAGGTCCTTGCGCTTGCCGGCGGCGCGCAGCCGGGCGAGAAGTGCGCGGTGGGCGGTGTCGTCGCGGCCGGCGTCGTGGATGTTCTGGTCGGTGCCGACGTAGGCGGAGTACAGGTCGGGGTGCCGGCGGGCCAGGCGCAGCCCGAAGGTGGTGCCGAAGGAGTTGGCGACCAGGACGACCCGGTCGACGCCGAGCCTGGCGCGCACGTGGTGGGTGACCTCGAGGGCGTCCTCGTACACCCGGGCGAAGCCGAGTTCGCCCTGGTGGTCGGCGCCGGAGCGGCGGAGGGTCTTGCCGGTGCCGCGCATGTCCCAGCGGACGATCGTGAAGTGCTTCTCCCAGGCCCGGGTGCGCGGTCCGTAAATGGCGTTGGAGGCGCCGGGCCCGCCGTGGATCTCCAGCACGACCGGGTTGCCGCGGTCCTCGCCGCGGACCGAGATCCACTGCTCGATCCCCCCGATGCGCACGAAGCCCTGTTCGTCGATGCCGTCGGGCGTGTCGATCCGCATCACCCGGGCGCCTGCGGCCTGCTTGAGCCTGCGGTGGCCGAGGACGCCGGCGACCGGCGCGGCGAGGGTGACGGCGGAGGCGATGAGAACGGCGCTGATCACGGTTGCTCCCCTGAACTGTGTATCGGTTACGCAATTTCGTTTATGTTATACACAGTTCCTGAGTGACCGTCAACGCACCGAACGGGGACACCGCATGGCCGGGAGCAGGGCGGGCAAGGAGAACACGCGCGACCCGAAGGCGAGCCTGGCGCTGCTGTGGGGAGAGCAGGGGCAGCCGCGGCGCGGCCCGAAGCCGTCACTGACCGCCGAACGCATCGTGGCCGGCGCCGGCACCATCGCCGACGCGGAGGGCCTGGACGCGGTCTCCATGCAGCGCGTCGCCGCCGACCTGGGCGTCACCACCATGGCGCTGTACCGGTACATCCCCGGCAAGGCGGAACTGGTCGACCTGATGGTCGACACGGCGCTCGGCACCCCCTCCGAAGCCGTCGCCGAGGCGGACGGGTGGCGCGCCGGGCTCACCGAATGGGCCCGCCAGTGCTGGGCGCTCTACCGCCGCCACCCGTGGATCCTGACCGCCACCGCCATGCGGCGCCAGCTCATGGGCCCCAACCAGCTCGCCTGGCTGGACTCCGCGCTGGCCGCCCTCGCCCCGGCCGGGCTCACGGCGGCGCAGCAGCACGACACCGTCCTCCTGGTCATCGGCCACATCCGGAGCCTCGCCCAGCAGCTCGTCCATGCGGACGAGGAAGGCGACGCGGAGTGGAACCGGCTCGCCGGCGAGGTGCTGGAACGCCACGGGCACCGCTACCCCGCACTCGCCGCCGCCATCGCGGCCGGCGCCTTCGCCCCCCAGGGCGGCGACCCGCTCGACTTCGGCCTCAACCGCATCCTGGACGGCGTCGCCCACCTGATCGACCACCCCTGAGAACCGGCCCTGCGCTCAGCGTGAACGGTCGAAAGCGTCCTGATCGAGCCGAATCTCGGGCATGTGCACCTCTGCCCACTCCCGCAACTGCGCCAGGGGCCGCGCCAGCGACTCTCCCCGCGCGGTGAGCCCGTAGAACACCCGCGGGGGAACGGACGGCTCGACGCGGCGGGTGACGAGGCCGTCCCGCTCGAGCGACCTCAGGGTCTGCGTCAGCATCTTCTGGGAGACCCCGGCCATGGCGCGCTTGAGCTCGGCGAAACGGAGTTCGCCACCGGTCCGGTCGAGGGTCAGGACGAGCATCGTCGTCCATTTCGTGCCGACCCGGTCGAGCAGTTGCCTGGTGGGGCAGGCCGCGTCGAAGAGGTCACCGCGGTGGGGGGCCACCTCGGGGTGACCAGGGTTCCGGGAAGTGCCTCCTTGAACGTCCACCATCGGTCTCCTATGTTCGCCTGGTATCCGATGGTAACCGAGTGGATGAGATGAACGATGCTGAGTTCCTACCTGGCGGACGCCCGAGCGCGGTACGTCGCGGTGAACGACGTCCGCTTCGCGGTCGAGGTGGCGGGTGAGGGCCCCGCGGTCCTGCTGCTGCACGGGTTTCCGCACACACGGGCGATCTGGTCGGACGTCGCGCCCCTGCTGACGGCGGCCGGGCTTCGTGTCGTCGCGCCGGATCTGCGCGGACTGGGCGACAGCGACCGAGCGGCCGGCGGTTACCTCGCGACCGAGCTCGCCGGGGACCTGGTCGGGGTCCTCGACGCGCTCGACATCGACCAGGCGCACGTCGTCGGCATCGACCTCGGCACCGCACCGGCGTTCGCGTTGGCCGCCGCGCACGCGCACCGGGTGTCCAGCCTGACGCTGAGTGAGGCGATGATCGGCACTCTGCCCGGCGCCGAATCCTTCACGGCGAACGGCGCGCCCTGGTGGTTCGGCCTCCACTCGGCGCCCGGCGGGTTCGCCGAGGACCTCCTGGAGGGACGGGAGGACCGCTACATCCGGTTCTTCCTCGACGGCGGGAGCCGCCGCGGGCTCCCGGAGGCGCTGACCGCCCGGATCGTCGAGGCGTACCGCGGGCGGGAGTCCTTGCGGGCCGCGTTCGAGCACTACCGCGCGATGCCCGCGAACGCGGACTGGATCGCCTCGTGGGTGACGCGGAATGTGTTCACACTTCCGGTGCTCACCATCGGCGGAGCCGCGGTCGGCGACGTCACCGCACGCCAAATCGCGCCCTTTACGGCGAACTTGACGGCCAGACTGCTGCCCGACGCCGGCCACATCCTTCCGATCGACGCGCCCGAAGACTTTGCGGCACTGGTGGCGCAGCACGTCGAGTCGGCGGAGGCACGATCATGACGAACAGGCGCCCGGGGCGGGTGCCGACGCATCTCCTGCACTGCAAGGAGTCGGACCGGCCGGGGCGGGGTTCTCACTGGCAGAACTCCGGGTGCCGTGGGTCGTTCCCGAGCGAGATCGGCCCCATGTCGGTGCCGTCGGGGTTGGTGCCCTTCGCGTGCGCGACGACGCGCCAGACGCCGATCAGGCAGATGGTGTTGACGACGCTGTAGGTCAGGCCGTTGGTGTCGGGGATACGGGTGTCGGGTGCGCTGGTCGCCTTGGTGTGCCACTCGTCCTGGAACGGGACCGGCGGGGCGTACTGCAGTTCCAGCGCCATGCTGAAGGCCGACGGCGATGGGTCGCACCGGGCGAACACGGTGGCCCCCGTACTGCCGGCGACGCGGCCGATACGGACCTGGTAGTAGCACGAGGCGCGGTTCGGGTCGTTTCCGTGCGGCGGCGCGCAGCCGGCCGCCGACGCCAACAGGAGGCAACTGATCATCCCTGCAAGGGTTCTGTGACGCACGCGGGCTCCGGTCGAATGGCAGGCGGCGGGTCCGTCACCCCCTCGCTACCCCGCACAGCAGCAACCGAAGCACCCCGCCCCGCCCCACCCGGGCGGCCCTCCCGGCCCGACGGCGACTGCGCCGCCGCCCTCGCCCCCTACCTGCGAGTGGCGCGTGCGGGGGCGAGCTGGTCGAAGCAGTAGTAGACGGCGAGGACCGCGTGGGTGGCCAGCATGGCGACGGGGCTGAGGTAGGCGAGGCCGACGGTGGCGAGGTAGCACAGGCCCCCGATGCCGAAGCGGCGTCCGGCGGTGCGCCTGTCCTCAGGCGGGATCGGGCGGTTCAGCAGTCGGGCGTCGCGGGTGAAGGCGAGGAAGAGCATGGAGAAGGCGATGCTCATGGCCACCATGGTCAGGGCGTAGACGGCGGCCGCGGTGTGGGCGTCGCTGTTGTCCGCGGTGAGATAGGTGGCGAGGAGGCGGGTGGGAAACGGGATGACGGAGACGGTGAGCAGCAGGAAGAGGTTGGCGAACAGCGTGCGCCGGTCCACCCGGCGCGCGAGCGCGCACATCGCGTGGTGGTTGATCCAGATGATCCCGATGACCAGGAAGCTGACCAGGTAGGCGAAGTAGGAGGGCCACTGATGCGCGAGGGCAGCAGCCAGCGACCCGTCGTGCAGGGCGTCCGGCTCCGGCACCTTCAGGTCGAGGACCAGCAGCGTGATCGCGATGGCGAAGACACCGTCGCTGAAAGCCTCGAGACGGCTCGTGCTGAAGTACGCGATCCGGCCCGCGGCCGACGCGGAGGGCTCGTCCTGGCTGGTCATGCGGTCTCCGAAGGGGGGTTCGGTCCGGCGAAGGCGATGGGCTCCCGGAGGTCCCGACCGGATGGGCGGGCGTCGGCCGGGCGGCGCCGTCGTGCTTGCCCCCGTGGGCGGGCTCGCGGACCACGATGCCACGTGGTCCGAGCCGGAACGGGGAACGCTCGCGGCTCCGCCTGTCGGACCGAGGGCACCCGTTTCGACCGCGGACCTCGTCGAGCGGCCCACCACGAGCCCCGGTCACCGGGATCGGCACCTGTGCGCCCGCGCCGCCGGGCTCGACCGGGCGGCCGAGATCCTGGACGCCTCGGCGGAGCAACTGCCCCTCCCCGACTCCTCGTTCGGCTCGGCCGTGGTGACCTTCGCGCCGTTCAGCATCGCGGAGGAGCAGAGCGTACTGGCAGAGATCGCGCGGGTGCTGCGGCCGGACGGGAGGCTGCTGTTCCTCGAACACGTGCGCTCCGCAGCTCGAAGGTCGCCGCCAAGCAGGGCGGACGGCCGTCCCCTGCCCACTGATCGGCCGCCGCCCCGACCGGGCGACGCCGGGGGAGATCGAGGCCTCCCCGCTCACCGTGGGGTCGGGCCTTCGCAGCGAGGGCCCGCAGGTACCCCGGGTGGAGAGCCCGATGATCGTGGGCACGGCCGCCGACCGGCCGCGGCCCAGCTCCGGTCGGGAGCGGCAGCGCCCCTACGGCGGGCAGGCGGCGACGCGGCATGGCGTCCGTGGGCGCGCGAGGTGTCCGCGGGTATCCGCCGCGAGCGCGGCGTGCGCGGTGGGGTCGCTGCCTGCTGCGCCCGCGTCGCCGGACAACCTCTGGTGTTGCTCAAGTTCGTTGCCGTCCGACCGTCCTGGCCACCACGATGCCGGTATGACTGGTTTTCTGGGAGTGCGGCCGGAGCACAACTTCGTCCTGCTCATCCGCGACTCGGACCTCCTCGCCGGCGCTCTGGACCGGGCTCTGGCCGTGGCCTCCCCCGAGGAGCGCCCGGGGCTGGAACGCGCCGCCGCGCTCGTCGCCGCCACTGCCGCCGCCACCGAGCGGCAGGTGCGCGCCGACTGGGTGCGCGCCCGGCTCGCGGACGTCGGGTACACGGGTGACATCGCGTCCGTCGCTGCGGTGAAGGCACTGCGGAAGGCGGAGCCGAGGCTGAGCCTGGCGGCGGCGGTGCAGTTGCAGAGGGACGCCTTGGCCGGGTCCGGGTGACCACCGTGGACCCCGCGGGCGGGCCGGGGCCGTCCGGCCGGGTGCCCGGGCGGTGTGACGGGCGGGGGCTGTCGGACCCCGGCCCTATCGTGTGACGGTCCGCCAGGCGTGCCGATGCCCGTGAAGGATGACCCGATAGATGATCTTCATGAACGGTGACCCGGTACGGGAGACGCTGCTCGACTGCCTGCAGGTGCTGACCCCGCTCGCCGCCGACCGGGACTGGAGCGTCCCCGCCGGGGCGCTGGCGTGGAGCTGCCGCGCCACGGCCGCACACATCGCCCACGAGCTCGTCGCCTACGCCGGACAGCTCACCGCCCGGCCCAGGGACCACTACCTGCCGATGGACCTCGTCGTCCGCCCGGAGGCCGACCCGGCGCAGGTGCTGTCGGTCGTCACCGCCGCCGGCGGGCTGCTCGCCCACACCCTCGACGGCACCACGGACGATGTCCGCGCCCACCACGACGGGCCCTGCGATCCGGGCGGTTTCACGGCGATGGGCGTCGCCGAACTTGCGCTGCACACCCACGACATCTGCCGCGGCCTCGGCGTGCACCGGCCGGTCCCCGAGCACACGAGCCACTACGTGCTGCACTGGCTCTTCCCGGACGCGCCGCAGGAACCGGACGCCGACCCGGCGGACGTCCTGCTCTGGTGCACCGGGCGCGGGGAGCTGGCCGGGCACCCGCGCAGGACCTCGTGGAGGTGGCGCCCGGTCAGGCGCGAGTGGCTGGACTGAACCCGGGCCACTCCCGCGGCCTCGTCGGTGAGAACGAGTCGGGCCGGCCCCGCGTCGACCGCGCTCTTGCCTTACGCCCGTCCGGCAGCCACGCTCGAACTCACGTCGAACCCGACTCCTGGGGGCCCAGTGGACGACACCGACCGCCGGAACCGGCGAGGCACCCTCGGCTGCTTCGTCCTTGCCGTCCTCATCGCCGCAGCCTTCATCGCCTTCCTGGTCTGGGCCTGGAACCAGCCCGGCAGCAACACCCCCAGCTACTGGCACTGAGCGCCGGCGCGGGCCCGCCCCCACCCGCGCCGGCCCACCACCGGCAGCAGCAACACCTGGAGAGCGGGATCCTGGAGGCCCGAGGAGCGACCCCGGACGGCGGCCGGAACCCGGCGTGGTTGCGGACCCCGAACAGGCGCCCGAACCCGTCGAAGCACCGGCCGTCGTACGGCGCCCACAGGTCGATCACCGCATCCCGGCCGGTGTCCTCGTCCTGTCACCTGGCAGGACGGGAAGCGACCCCCGCGCCGAGTGCCGTTGTCCCCCACCACAGGACCCAGGTCACGGTGGAGTCGCGGACCAGGCCGAGCTGTTCGAGGGCGACGGCTGCCAGTGCCCCCGCGGTCGAGAACACCGCAACGGTCGCGAGCGTCCGCACGTTGATTCTTGTCCTCATCATCTGCCTTTCCTCGTAGCAGAATCGGCCACGCACGCGCCTCACGGCGGATCTGTCCGTCCGGGCGGCGGAGGAGCGGGGCGGGGCGGGGCGCCGATCGTTCCCGGTCAGCGGCGGCCGGTGGACAGGGTGACGAGGAACTGGCCGCCGCCCGGCTCGATGTCGGCGGTCACCGGCAGGCCGGGCACCAGCCGGGAGAACCGGTCCACCAGCCAGTCCGCCGCTTCCTGGGCGTCCTTCCTGGTCGGGCAGCGGCCCACCATCTCCCGGCCCCCCTTGCGTTCCAGCCTTCCGGCAACGGTGATCAGCGGCGCGGGTTCGACCACGTACAGGCGGTCCGGCCAGGCGATGACCACCTTGACCGCGCCCTTGCGGGTGTTGCACCCGCGGTGCGCGAGCCGCTCGGCGACCTTCGCCTTCCGGTCGGCGGTCCGGCTGTCGACACTGGGCCCCCGCGGATCGTTCACCGACATGCCGGGGTCGACCGCCTCGTCGCACACCCAGCACCGCCAGCCGTCACGCTCGGCCACATCCTCAAGAAGACTCACCCGGGCAACCTAGCCTGCCCACCCCGCCACCGCACGCACCAGGGTCCGGGCAACCGGGCCCGACCGCCGGAGCAGCAGCACTGACCGGGCGGGCGGCGAGCCGCGACGGCCCCGGCGCTCCGCCCGGACCCACCTCGGTCGGCCGTAGCAGCCGCCGGAACGCAGGGGGCACCGCCGGGACCTGCGGGGCACCACCGGCCAGCCGCTGTCAGGGGTGGATGGCGTGCTGCAGAAGTTCCTGGTTGCTGGACAGGTCCGACGCGGGCGGCGCCTGGACGTCGACGGTGACGCCGAGGTCCAGGTAGGTGGTGGTCGTGGTGCGCGGGCCCTGGGAGGTGTCCTCGGTCTCCGCGCGTTTGACCAGTTCTCCGCCGGCGCCGATCCACAGGTCCACGGTGACCGTGCCGGTTCCCTCGTCCGACAGCGACCGGGCGACCAGTGAGCGCTCGTCGGCACCAAGACCGGCGGCGTAGTAGTCGACGGCCGGCATCCGGACCCGCAGGCGGGTGCTGCGGACCTTGCCGACGTCGGCACTCCCCAGGTTCTCCAATGCGCCCGAGGCACCGGCACCGGCCACGCCCGTAACGGGGTTGAGCTGCCGGCGCAGCCGGAGAAAGCCCCCGGCCGTGTTGAACGACGCCGCCCGGTCGGCCCAGGCGTTCGCCGGCCGGCCCTCGGGGCCGTCGATCCGGACCCATTTCAGCCCCGCCCAGGAAGCGTCCTGATACGCCGCACCGTCCACCACCCGGACACCGCTCCCGAGATCGGCGCGTATCTCCGGCGACGCCCAACTCACCTTCGCGGACATCCGCCGGATACCGTCCGGCTGCTCGACGTCGATCCGCTCCACCGCGCTCTGCGCCCTGCCCATGGTCTGCGCCGCCCGGCGCAGCAGCTCCTGGCCGGACGGGCCCTCGGGGGACCCGTCCGAACAGGCAGTCAGCCCGCAGTTGAGTGCGAGAGCGAGAGCGACAACGGCGGCACGGGCCGCTGCTCGGGAGCTGCGCAAGGGTGTTTCCTCAGGTCAGAAGTGGTCGGCCGCCGAAGTATGACACGCGGGGGCCGCTGCTACCCCGGCTGAGGACAGGTACCCGTACCCGGCCGCTGACCATTCGCAGGCTCACTGCCAGAGCTGCTCCGACCAGTCACCCCGTGGGCGATAGGCACGGCCGTCACCGACCTGCCTCATCCCGCCGGGAACAACACTCCCGTGGTACGGATACTGCGCCGTCACCGCCGCCAGCAGGAACTCCAGGAAGCCGCCTTCGAACAGGTCCCACTTCAGCCGCGAGTCGAATTTGGCAGCCACCGGCCACCGGTCCGGGTCCGGGCCCCGCATCAGCCAGAAGAACTGGTCGGAGTTCCAGTTGTTGCCCCACTTCACGAGCCCACCCTCGGTCGGGAACAGCGGATACGGGCACTCGTCGTGGTCCCCGTCCCGGTAGGCCTGGGCCAGCATGGCGCAGTATCCATAGGGATCCGTCGTGTGGTACAGGAATCCCTCGAAGCCGAGCGGTTGCTCGGTCTTGGAACTGGGCGCTGCCGATGGTGTGTAGATGTGCAGCTCGTCGCTGATGCTCACCATCCCGTACCGGTCGGCGAATGCCCGGTAATCCGAGGGCAGTTGGAAACCGACCGCCTCGGGACCCAGATCCCACGGGACCGGGACCACTCCGCCCGCAGGCGGCGGTCCGATCACCGCGCCGAGCCCGACCAGCATTTCCTCGATGTTCACGTCCGCTCCCATCCGCCACCCGTCCCCGCCGGGGGCTAGTTTCCCAGGTTCACCAATCCGCTCGGGCCGTACGTCGCGTTGTCCACGGTCGTCCATGGGGAGTCCATGGTCGATCCGGTGGTGGCGTTCCAGGCGTAGAGCGACATCTCCCATTTGTTCGGAATGGTGCTGCTGGTGCTGTTGTACTGCGGAAGCACGTTGTACAGCACGAACCCCTGCCCCATGCTTCTCCCGGCCCTGGCCTCGAATGTCCGCATGCTGTTGGTGATCTTGCCGCCGGTCCGCTGGTTGATGTTGGCACCGCGTTGGAAGCACGGCGTCAGATTCCGCTCGTCCGCTGTTCCACCGGCCATGCGCGGCACGGAGTGACAACGGGCGAGATCCGACGTCGGAGTGAACCCGAGGTCGTCCGCCCGCGTCTGGGCGTCGCTCCAGCCCCGAATGTTGCCGGCCGCGTCCTCACCCCTCTCGGAATCGGGCGTGCCTTCGAGGCAGGCGTTGACTCCCCGATTGCGGCCCTGACGGTCCGACGGCAGGTAGACGACCCATCCGCCACCGTTCAGGGGTACGGCCCCCGCCGGCTCCAGGTCCTTGCAGGTGGGGATGGGCCGGTTGCCGCTGTCGCCGGTGCTCGGGCTGCCGTGCCCCTGGCCGGACTCCGAGGAGGCGGCCGCTTCCTGAAGCACCGCGATCGCGTCGATGGCGACCTGTCGGCCGTTGAGGAACGTGACGAGCCCGCCGAGGTCGAAGCCCGTCGGGACCGGCGCGGGGGCCGACGCCGGGGCCGGGGATGCGGCGGCGGCGGCCGTGGCCGTGGCCGTGGCCGAGGTGGTGGCCGGGGCGGTGGCCGGGGTGGTGGGCGCCTGTACCCGTAGCGCTGTGTAGTGCCCGTTGGGCTTGCGGACCAGCCCGTCGTAGGTGATGGCGGGGCTGGTCAGCGTGGCCGCCTGGGCAGCCGGGAGCCGCCGGACGGCTTCGGGCGTCAGGTAGGCGGTGCCCGGCCGCGCCTCGAGGGTCGTGCCGGTCTGCTGCGCGTACTGCTTCATGGCGGAGGTCTGCGGCTGCCGGTAAGGGCTGTCGGCGGTGTCGGCGTCCTGGCCTCGGGCCTCGTCGTTGTGCTCCAGCGGTGCGGGCGCGTCGCCGCCCTGGTCCATCGTCGCCGCCGGGTCGGGCGGGGTCTGGGCGAGGCTCTGGAGCAACTGGGCCATCTGCTCGAGCAGTTGCTGGGTCTGGAGCTGGAGCTGCTGGGCCTCGGCCCTGGCCGCGGAGGCCTTCTCGGCGTTGGCCTGGGAGGCGGCGTTGAGTTGGGACTTGCGGGAGTTGAGCTGGGCCTCCTCCTGCTTGATCTCGCTCTGCTCGCCCTCGATCTTGGTCTCTTCGGCCTGGACCTGGTTCTGTTCGGCCTGGAGCCGGTCCGCTTCGGCGTTGTAGCGGCCGACCGCGGCTGCCTGGTCGCTGGGGGGCTTGGCCGCGTTGTGGGCGTCGATCCTGCCGCCGAGTTCCTTCGCGCGCTGGTTGTGGCTGTCGGTCTCCGCGTTCACCGCAGCGGCCTTGGCGTCGAGCGCGGTGTCGGCGCTGCTGACCTCGGCGGCTTCCTTGGCGATCCGTTCTGCCTCGGCGACCACCTCCTTCCCCAGCTGGTCGATCTCGGCTTGGGTCCGCGTCTGTGCCGCGATCTTCTCGGCGAGCGCCGGGGCGACGGCCGCGAGGTCCCTGGACAGCGAGAGGGCGGCCACGGTGCCGGGCGGGCTCATGACCGGCGTGTCGGCGGCGGCCCGTGTCGCTGCCGCCGCCGAGCCGATGACCGGCAGCACCGGCAGGACCGGCAGCAGGAGCGCCAGCACCAGGGCGACGCCACGCCCCACCACCCGGCGGGGACGGCCGGCCGTCCTGAACGTGGGCGCGGTCATCCGCTCACCTTCCCGGTGAGTTCGTCGGCGACCTTCCAGGCGGTCGACTCGCCGTCACCTGCCTGGCAGACGGAGGCCTGGACCAGGTTCGTGCCCTTCAACCGCGCCTGGTGGTAGCAGGCCCAGCCCGGGCTGCCGTCCTGTGCCGCGGTCCACGCCACGGCGACCTCGGTGGCGGGCCGCGCCGTGTAGGACCACTTGGAGCTGCGGTCGGCCTGGCCGGTGACCGTGGCGGACGGGCACTTGGCGAGGCCGTCGGTGAGCGTCCGGAAGGCGGCGGCGGCCTTGTCGGTGTCCGGGAAGACCCCGAGCACCTGGTTCACGGTGTAGGCGCCCGAGCCTGCGGTGTCCTGGTAGGTCGCCGACAGGTACGCCTTCCAGGTCTGGGCGTAGACCGACTGCGTGGTCGGCCCCGCCGCGGCGGCGCACTCCGACGGCGCCACGGTGAGCGGGGCGTGCGGCCGGTTCGACCCGGGGCCGGCGGCCAGCGTCGTCCCGGCCAGCCGGCTGACGGCGTCAGGATCGAGGAGGCCCGCCTGGACGGTCCCCTCGGCTATGTGCGGCGGGAGGCCGGTGGGCTGCTGCGGCCAGACCCACCACCCGATGCCGGCCAGCACGAGGCAGGGGACCACCGCGGCCAGCAGCAGCCGCCAGTGGCGCAGGCGGGGCAGGCGGGGCGGCCGACGCAGGCGGGGCAGGACCCGAACGCGTCGGCGCGCGCTCGGACCTGGTGCACCCGAGGGGCCGGGGGCAGGAGGAGGAGCAGGGGCGGGGGCAGGAGCAGGGCCGGGGGCAGCGGCAGGGCCGGGGGCGGGTGGCGTCGGGTTGCCCGGCGACCCGCCTCGCGCGGGCGGGGCCGCGGAGCCGGGCCGGCCGAACTGCGGCGGCACCGCCCTCGGGGTCTGCTGCCAGGTCGGGGGTGCCGGCGCCGCCGGATCCGGGTTCCAGTAGTGCTCTGTCATGCCTTCTCCCTTGTCGTGGTGGTCCCGCCGGTCGGTGGTCCCGCTTGTCGTGGTGGTCCGGTCGGCGCCGTTCGGGTCGCGGCTCCGCCTCGGGCACGGTGCGCAGCCGGGGGGCCGGGTGGTCGCCGGACCGTTGGTGGGAGCCGCCGGGCCGTCGACGGACGGATACGGCTTCCGTGGGTCCGCCAGCCGGTCAGCGTGGCCGTACGGTGGCGAAGTCGCAGCCGGGGGCGCAGAGGGTGACGATGCCGCTCCAGCGCCGCTGGACGCGGCCGCGCGTCTCGGCGTGGGTCATCGGCTTCTCCCGCAGGTTCGGCTGTCGGCACCGTGGGCAGTCCCCGGGCCGGGCCGTCCCCCAGGGCTTCGCCGGGTCGAAGGCGCGGAGCAAGGGGACCAACAGGAGTGCGGCGACCGCCATGGCGATGATTCCGGCGACGAGTGCGCCGGGGTGGGCGGCCTGCTGCCGGTGGAGCATCTCCTGGTAGCTGTAGGAGTGCGTCAACGCGCCGTTGACGTACGCGTCGCAGATGTCGCGCGGCGTCATCGCCGTGCCGTCGCACCGGGGCGCCGAGGTGTCGTCCGGATGGCCGGGGTAGACGGCGACAGCCAGCACCAGGCCGAGGGCGAAGAGGGCCAGCAACAGCATGACCGCGACGGCCCGGGACCGTCCCGACCGCCGTGCTTCTCGCTCCTTGACGGCTCGTCGGATCAACGTGTCGGTGATGCCGGTGGTCGGGGTGGCCATGGCGGATCTCCTCCGGGGGCGGTGGTGCTGCGCGGTTGGCGGTGCCGGAGCTGCGTCAGCGGTGGCACGAGGCGGCCAGGAAGAGCAGCAGGATCGCGACGGCCACGAAGGTGAGGCAGCCGTTGCCGCCGTCCGGCTTCTTGGTGTTGGTCTCGACCAGGCCGCCGGGGAAGAGGCCGGGGTGGCGGTCGGCGTAGTGCGCGATCTGTTCCTGCTCGCCGTGGGACTCGGTGCCCCAGGACGTCTTGAAGCCGCACTCGCCGCAGCGGTAGCGGTATGCCATGTCAGTTCCTCGTCTCTCGTGCTCTCGTGCTCTCGTGCTCTCGCGAGCCTGGGTGGCGGGTTGTCCGCCGAGGGCGGGTCCGGGGATCAGCGCCAGCGCCAGCAGACGGTGTAGCCGAAGGCCGGGTAGTCGACGGACCGCCAGTAGGTGGAGCCGCTGGTGCCGCAGAACGCGGTGTCGTACGCGGTGCTGGTGCGTCCGGTGACGTAGACGTTGGATCCGCCGCAGCTGCCGACGTTGGTAAAGGTGGAGCCCGACTTGAGCAGGCATTCGTTGACGGTCGCGTAGCCGGCGTCGTCCGGGTAGTTCATGGACAGGCACAGCAGGACGTCGAGGCCGGAGTGCCCGGCCGTGGGCATCGAACGCCAGTAGTTGTAGTGCGGCCAGTTGTCGCACTTGCTGTGGTCGGCGGTTCCGCGGTAGACCGCCAGGACCTTGAAGTTGCCGGTCTGGCAGGTCTGCGCCGACCAGGCGTCGGCGCCGGGGGCCCCGAAGACGCAGTCGCCTTGGCGGGCGTGGTAGGCGGTGCCGCCGGAACTCTGGTAACTGAGGCACAGAACCCGGTCGTACAGGGTGGACGAGACGCTCTCGTCGTTGTCGGTGACGTTGTCGCAGCTGTTCAGGTCGGTGCTGCCGGCATTGATCCGCACGACCTTGAACGCCCCGGAGGTGCAGTCGGTGGCGGTCAGGACGGCGTGGCCGTCGGTGCCGGATTCGTAGAAGCAGTCGCCGACCTCCGCGGTGGCGAAGGGGCTGGTCGGCGTCGGGCTCGGGGTCGGCGTTGGTGTCGGGGTCGGGGTCGGGGGCGGTTCCGGGATCTGCGGGGCGGAGGTGGTCTCCGCCGGCTGGGGAGCGGGCGTCCACGCGGGAACGTGGGGAACGTACGGGGTGTGGGAGCTCGCCGCCCGGGAGGTGTCGGCCTGCGAGGAGTGCTGGTTGCTGACGATCACCAGCAGGAGGGCCAGGCCGGCGACGAGGGCGCCGACCGCCTTGCCGACCTTGGCCGCCGCGGAGGTCGGCGGTTTCGGTGTGCCGGTGGTGGGCGGCCTGGGCGTCCCGGTGGTGGTGGGCGGCCTGGGCGTCCCGGTGGTCGTGGGTGGCCGGCCGGGAGACCGCCTCGGGTGCCGGGGCGCCCTCGGCGTGGTGCGGGTGGACGCGCCGACCGCGACCGAGGCGAGCCGCTCGGCCCACACGTCGGGGGTGGGCCGCCGCGCCGGGTCGGGGTCGAGCGAGGCTCGGGCCAGGTCGCCGAGCTCGGGGCTGATCGCGGCGAGGGCGGTGGACGCGGTGGTGGTCTGGTCGCGGGCGAAGATCCGGACGGCGAGCAGCGCGAGTTTGTACACGTCGCTCGCCCGGGTGGCCAGTTCCTCACCCGCGGGGACCTGCCAGTCGGGAGTCTCGGCCTGCGGCAGAGCGCTCGCACCGTGCAGGCGCATGGCGTCGCAGTCGATCAGGAAGCACCCGGGTTCGGGTGCCAGGCCGAACAGCAGGTTCTTCGGGGAGACGTCGCCGACGGTGACGCCGAGCCGGTGCAGGCGGTCCATGGTGGCCGCCAGGTCGGCGAGCAGGAGCAGCCGGTGGCGGTCGCTGACCGCCAGTCCGATCCCGGCGATGTAGGCGTCGTCGTTGAGGAGGTACTCCATGGTGGCCGGCCGCCGGGCCCCGGTCCTCGCGCCGGTCAGGGTCCGGAGCATGAAGTGGTAGCGGTCGGGCACGGCACGCATCAGGAAGCCGCAGGTCCGTCCCTGGCGCCGGACCGTGGCGGCCGGCCACGCGGTCTTCTCGCAGAGCCAGCGGCCCTGTGCTCCGCCGAGCCGGCCGAGCAGGGCCGCGGCGTCCTCGAGCGCGGCGGCGTCGAGCAGGGGCAGGACGGCGGGGCTGTACTCCTTGTAGACGATCTCCCAGCCGCCGTCGGGGGCGCCCTCGTTGATGCGCTTGTTGAGCACCTGGTGGACGGAGCCCTGGCCGCCCTGCCCGAGTTGGTGCCCCAGGGCCAGGGCGGTGACGTCGACCGGGGCGGCGGGGTCGGTGCTCATCGCGGCCGCGCCTCGTTGCGGGGCCAGAGGGCCAGCAGGGTGCGGTCGTCGTCGAAGGTCTCCCGGGTGAAGTCCAGGACGTGCCCGAGCCACAGCGGCGGCGGCGGTGTGCCGAGGTGGCGGGCGAAGTGCGCGCCGACCCGGCCGTCGCCCTCGCCGAGCGGGTCGCCGAAGCCGTCCGTGCCGACCAGCAGCGTCCAGGGCGGCTCCAGCCGTCCGGTGGCCGTCTCCAGCCGGTCGGGGACCAGGGGCAGCGGGGACACCTCGTTGGTGACCAGCAGGGTGTCCGTTCCGGTCTTCGAGCCGAACAGCGGCCGGTAGCGCCCTTGCGCCCGGTCGAGGATCCAGGCCCCGGAGTCGCCGATCCGGAAGAGCTCGATGCGCAGGCCCTGGGCCGTGGGGCGGACCGCGCCGGCGACCAGGGTGGTCGCGTACAGGCGGGCCACCTCGGCGGGGCCCGGCTCGGTGATGCCCAACCGCCACTGGGCGAGCTGCCGCAGCCGTTCGGCGGCGTGCGCGGCGACGTCGGCGGGGTCGAGCGGTCCGGGTGTCCGGTCGAGCAGGTGCAGGATCCGCTCGACGGCGGCCCGGCAGGCCTCGACCGCGCCCTGGTGCGACTCGGAGGCGCTGGAGACGCCGTCGGCGACCGCGAACACGATGCTGTCGGTGGCCTCGTGCACGGCTGCCCGGGCCGCGTCCTGGCGCGGCTGGCGGTAGTAGCGGTGCTTGGCGCCGCGTACCGAGGCGAACCGCAGGGTGAGGGCGTCGGTGGACCAGCCCTCGCACTCGCTGTCGGGGAAGTCGAAGGCGTACTGGCTGGGCGGGCGGGCCTCGAACTCCATGCCGGCGACGCCCACCGTGATCCGCTGCCACGGCGCCGGTTCGGACGGCGCGCGGGGCGGTACCGGGGGCGGCGGCGGTGTCGGCGGCGCTGTCGGTGGCGAGGTGAGCGGCCCGGGCCGGTGGCCGGGTGCGGGTGCCGGGTGGGCCGGGTCCTCCCGGCGGCCCGGTGTCACAGGCCGACCTCGTCGATGGCCATGGTGAACTGGTCCGGGCGGTTCACTATCAGCTGCGGGTTGGACGAGTTCAGGGCGTGCCCCGAGGCCACCAGGCTCGCGGTGAGGGAGTGGAAGAACTCGGAGATCGCCCGCCCGACGTCCGCACCGGACTTGGCGATGAAGGCGAACTCGGGCCGGGTGGCGACCTCGACCATGGTCCGGGCCTGCGCGTCGCCGATACCGCAGGCGATGATGTTCGGTGCGGCCGGGGTCCGGCCCCGGTCGGTCAGGGCGGCGTGCGGCCGGTGCCAGGCGGTGCCGTCGGTGGGCAGGCCGTCGCTGAGGAAGAACACCACCGGGCGGTGCACCTTGTAGCCCTCCCCGCGGAGCCACTGCACATCGGCGGGGATCCGCTGCAGCAGGTCGTCGAAGACGGCCTGGTAGTTGGTCATCCCGCGGATCTCCAGCCGGGGCACGGTGGTCTCGGTGCGCATGTCGGCCACCGCGAGCCGGACCTGGACGTCGTCGGAGAAGCCCAGCACCGCCAGCCGTAGCTTGGCCGCGATCATCGGCTCCGCCCGCAGCCCCTCGCACAGGGACGCCACGCCGCCCCCCAGTTCGCTCTGGTACGGCGCCATCGAGCCCGACTCGTCGGCCACCACGTAGGCCGGCAGCAGGACGCCCTTCGTCTCCGCCATCAGGAATTCCGCCTCCTTCACTTCCACGCACGGATGTTCGCGGGCGTGTCCGCCGGGGCCTCGGAGGGGTCCGCCGGGGCCGCCGGACCGGTGGCCCGCACCGCTGATGCTGGCGTCCGGGCGGGGAACTGCACAGGTCAAAGCACTGGTCATGGATGACCAGTTGTCAGGGTAGGCTCAACGCCTGTTCCGGATCGTGGGGAGAAGGGCCGGGCCGTGGCGGAGACGCTCGGGGGGTTGGTTCGCCGTCTGCGCAAGCAGGCCGGCATGACGCAGTTCCAGCTGGCGGAGCGCGCCCAGTTGGGCGAACGGACGATCGGCAGGATCGAGAACGACAAGCCCTTCGACCACCGGCTCGGGACCGTGGCACGGCTGGCGGACGCGCTGGACGCCGGCCCCGAGGACCGCCGGCGGCTGTCGGCGGCGGCCGGCGGCGCCGAGGAGATACCGCCGCAGGAGCCGCCCGGTCCCCCGTCCGCACCGGTGCGGGCGCACGGCCCGCTCGCCGACGCCGCCGACGAGTTGGCCAGGGAGAGCAAGCGGCGCTGGCGGCGCGAGGAGGCCCAGCACCGGGTGCACCACCCGTTCGCGCTGCCGGTGCGGTGGCGGCAGGTACCCGCGGGAGTGTCCGACCGGTCGGAGAACACCCAGCGCCTGGCGCCGGGTGACACCTCGTCCGAGGTGGACCTGAGCGGTGACCTGCGCCGGGTGGCCGAGGTCTACCGGCGGATCCCGTCCGGGCGGCTGGTGGTGCTGGGACGGGCCGGCTCGGGCAAGTCGATCCTGGCGATCCGGTTCGCGCTGGACCTGCTGGACGCCCGGGCCCGGTCCGAGCGGGTGCCGGTGATCTTCAGCCTCGGCTCCTGGGACCCGACCGCCGTCGCCCTGCGCGACTGGCTGATCGCCCGGCTGCTGCGCGACTACCCGCATCTGGCCCGCCGGGTCCCGAGCGGGAAGTCGCTCGCCGCGGACCTCCTCGACGACGATCTCATCCTGCCGGTCCTCGACGGCTTCGACGAGATCGCGGAAGGCTTACGCGGCGAGGCCCTCGACGCGCTCAACCTCTCCCCGCTGCCGCTCGTCCTGACCAGCCGTCACCACGAGTTCACCGACGCGGTCCGCTCGGCCCACGCACCGCTCGCCTCGGCCGTCGTCCTCGAGCTGTGCGACCTGACCCTCGAGGACCTGCGCAACTACCTGCCCCGGACCGATCCGGCGTTCCCCGGCCATCCCAGCCCCGACGAGCCCGGCGCGACCTGGGACACCGTCCTGGACGAGGCGCGGCTCTCGCGGAGCGCGGGGGGCGCGAACCTCGCCGCCGCGCTGAGCACCCCGCTGATGATCGCCCTCGCCCGGACGATGTACAGCGACACCCCCGACCGGCGGCCGGACGAACTGCTGGACACCACCCGGTTCCCCGACCCGCACGCCATCGAGGAGCACCTCCTCGCGGGCTTCGTCCCGGCCGTGTACCGGCGCCGCGCCCCCGAGCGGCTCGACGACGGCCGTCCCCACCGAGCGCAGTGGGACCCGGAACGCTCCCAGCGGTGGCTCGGCTACCTCGCCCACCACCTGGTCCGGCTGGACCGCGAGCGGCAGGACCTCGCCTGGTGGGAGCTGGGCACCAGCATGCGCCGCTCCTCGCGCACGCTCATCGTCGGGTTCCTGGCGGGGCTGGCGTTCGGCGTCACGACCGCCGTCGGCAACCTCCCGGTGGACCTGGTCGCGACCTCGCACGGGCTCAGGTTCGCGATCGTGCGCGGGCTGGTGGTCGGCGTCCTGCACGGGCTCGCGGCCGGACTGCTCTTCGGGCTGGTGTACTGGTACGCCTCCGAGCGTGAGGCCTTCAAACCGTCCCCCGTCCGCATCAGGCTCTCGGGCGGGACCAGGCAGACCCGCGGGAACGCCCGCGCCCGGTTCGTGGTCGGGGTGGGCTGCGGGCTGGCCGCCATGGCCATGCTGGTGCTCATCGACGAGGGCCTCGTCGCCCCGCTCGGGCTCGGGGACGGCCAGCGCGGCGACGGACTGCTGACCGGGCTCGTGTTCATCCCCGCGATCGCGCTCGCGACCGGGCTGGTGTTCGCCGTGATAGCCGTGCTCGAAGCCCCCGTCAGGACCGAATCGGTCGTCAGCCCGGCCGGCCTGCTGGACATGGACCGCCGCAATGTGGCCTTCCACCTCGTCACCTGGGCCCTGGTGATCGGACTCCTGGTCGGGTTGCTCAACGGGATCGTGTACGGGCCCGTCCGCGGCCTCGAGGTCGGCACCGTGTTCGGACTCGAAGCGGCCTTCGGGGCGGGGCTCGGGTACGGGCTCAGCCTGACCGCCTGGGGTCAGTGGGTGGCCCTCGCCCGCATCTGGCTCCCGCTGACCGGGCGGCTGCCCTGGGCGCTGATCGCCTTCCTGGACGACGCCCACCAACGAGGTGTGCTCCGCCAGGTCGGCGCGGTCTACCAGTTCCGCCACGCCCGGATCCAGGGCCACCTGAGCCGGGCCTTCCAAGAACGGCACGAGCCCCGTCGGCCGGGACCGCCGGCCGACGGCGATCCGGTCCGGGCCACCTGACGGGGACGCGGGCCCGGTCCCCGGGATCCGCACAGATCGTTCGAGTACCGGTGCAGACCTGCAGTGGAGGGTGAGGGTGACCATGAGGGCCGGGTACGGTGCGCGAAGCACCTGGCGGAGGAGCATCGTCGCGGTGGCGACGGCCTGGGGAGCGGCGGGCGCGCTGGTGGGCGTCCTCGGTGTCGGAACGGCGGCCGCGCAGCCGGCCGCACCGGCGCTGCGGTACACCTGCACCTTCCCGACGATCGGCGCCCAGCCCATCACCGCGAGGATCTCCACGGACGTCCCCAGGTCGCTCGCGGTCGGCGAGGCCAGTCCGCCGTTCGCCATCACGGCGGCGGCCACGGTGGACGCGGCCTTCACCTTCGGGCTCCGCTACATCCTCGGGGTGAGGATCATCGAGGGCTCCCTGGACGCGCAGACCACGGTCACCGCGCCCCAGGGCGCGATCGGTGCCCCCGTGCACCTCACCATCACCAAGGCCGACATCCCGTCCTCCGGTTCCTTCGACATCCCGGCGACCGGCACCGCGCCCACGCTCACCTTCACCGAACCGGGCAGCGCGAGGATCACGGCCGGCAACTTCACCCTGCACCTCGTACCGGAGGACGCGAACGGCAAGGTCACCGGCCCGGGCAGGACCGACGTGCCGTGCACCCTGAACGGCGGCCAGGACAACGTCGTGGCGACGGTCGAGATCACGGCGCCGAGGACGACACCCGGCCCGCCCACCCCGGGAACGCCCGGTACCCCGGGCACCTCGGGCACGGCCGGCAGGCCGTCGGCAGCCCCGGTGACCGCCACGGCCACCGGCCCGGCCGGTTCACCGCTGCCCGATCCGTCCGACGGCTCCGGCACCGCGGCGGCCGCCCAGAGCCCCACCGGCTCCGCCGGCCCACCCGCCTCGGACGGCTCCGCCGGCGCGACGGCCGTGCCCACCGGTACCGCGGCGCCGGGCCCGACGGGGTCCACGGTCAACGCCGCAGCGCCGGCCGGCGCCACGGCCGCCGGGCAGGGCACCGGCCACGTGGCCCTCGTCCTGGCGGGAATCCTCGCCGCGGCCACGGCCCTCACGGCAGCCGCCGTCCGCTACGGCCCGCGACTGAGGCGCCGCCGCGCGCCGGGCCACCGCTCCTGAGCCGGCCCGGGTACCCGAACCCGGGAGACCCTTCCCGACCCCGGCGCACGCACCCTCGTCCACGGGCGCAGCGGCGGCCACCTGACGAGCGTGAGGACCTGCGCGGGCGGGCCACGGCGATCGGCTACCACAGCACCTGGCCACTCACCACGGTGACCGACCCGCCGGGCAAGGCGGCACGGCGCAGGTGTCGTCGGCGGCGGTTCGATCCGGACAGGAAGGCAGACGAGGACGTGAGCTACGACTTCCACATCACCCGCGCACAGGACTGGACCCAGAGTCCGTCGAACCCGATCGAAGCGGGTGAATGGGAGGCACTCGCGGATGCCAGCCCGCTCATCGAGGAGGGCCCGCCACGGGAGTGGCTCGACATCGGCATCCAGAAGGGCTACTCGGTTCCCGGCGAAACTGCGGTGTTCTCATGGAGGCACGGCAAGGTCGACATCAAGGGGTACTACAGCGACAAGACCGAGGAGGCCGCTGAGGCACTCGCGGCAGCCCTCGGCGCATTCGTGCGCGGCGACGACGACTGACGGGGTCACGGGCAACATGATGGACGAGTACGCCTACCTCTGGGACGGGTCCGAACCCGGCTGGGTGCTGTGGCGCGACACAGGATTTGACGTCCCGACAATCTTCAACCGCGTCACTCGCATGCTCCTCGTGGTGGAGGACACCGATGAGTGGCGTGCGCTGACGCAGAGGATGCTGCAGCACGGCGTCCCGCTGGTGGACGAGGTCCCGCCCGAGGAATAGCACGGCGGGGCCGGGGCGGGGGCACATCCGGTCCGGCGGGTCGGGCCTTCACACGATGAGGTGAATGTCGTCTCCGCTACCCACGGGGGTTCTTGATTCCGCGGCTTTCGGGCCGTTCCGCCCGGCCTAGACTCCACGCCCATGTCGCTATGGCTGCTCAATCACTTCAGCACCACCACGCTCGCCTTCGTCGCCGTGGGCGGGACCGTTCTGCTCGCCGTCGCCGGCAGCGTGCTGATGCGCCGCAGGTATCCGTCGCTGGCCCGTGGAGAGCACAACGACATGGTCGGTGTGACGCTGGGGATGTTCGGCGCGATCTACGGGATCATCCTCGCGTTCGTGATCGTCACGCTGTGGACGCAGTTGGAGGACACCCAGACCATCGTCGCTTCCGAGGCCACCGATGCCGCGCTCATCACCCGTGATGCCGCGGCGTTCCCGGATCCGGTGCGCGTCCGGCTCGATGCGGCCGTCAGCGGCTACGTCCATGCCGTCGTCGAGGACCAGTGGCCCCGGATGCGCGCGGGGGACCCGAGCTACGGGGCCACCGAGGCCCATCTGCAGGACGCGTTCCAGGTGTTGCAGACGTACGAGCCGCAGGGCCAGGCGGAGCAGGTCTTCTACGAGCAGACCGTCGACCGGCTCAACGACGTCGCCTCCCAGCGCCGTGCCCGCATCACCATGGCGCGCCAGGAACTGCCGCCGCTGCTCCAGGCGTTGGCGTTCGGCGGTGCCCTGGTCCTGATCCCGCTGACGTTCCTCTACGGGCTGCGCAAGCTGCGGGCCCAGGTGCTGTTCGTGGGCTCGGTCGCCGGACTCGTCGGCTTCAGCCTGTTGCTGGTCTTCGTCCTGGACCGCCCGTTCTCCGGTGACCTCAGCGTCAGCCCTTCCCCCTACCGGGAGGGGGCCCTCGCCCAGTACTGGACCCCGTGAGGCGGGGCTCCGGCGGGTCGCCGCCCGGGGCCGCCCGGGGGGCCGGCCGCTATCCCGCGCTGCGCGGCGGCAGCCCCGCCGTGATCCGGTCGAACAGATCGGCCAGCGGCTCACTGACGGCCTGCCCGAACTCGGTCAGCCCGTAGGTGACCTGGGGCGGTGTCGTGGGCTCCACCTCCCGCCGGACCAGGCCGTCCTGGACCAGGGCGCGCAGGGTCTGGGTGAGCATCTTCTCGCTGACGCCCCGGATGCTGTCGCGCAGTTCGTAGAACCGAAGGTCGTTGCGCCGCAGGGCGATCAGCACCCAGACGCCCCACCTGCTGGTCACGTGGTCGACCACGTCGCGTGCGGGGCAGTCGGTGTGAAACACGTCATACCGGTGTCCTGCCTCGGCCTGCTTCAGCTGCGCGCCTTCCTTCATATCCGGAGCTTACCTTTAGGTATGTTCTTACGAAAAGTAAGCTCGCCTCCTAGCGTCGGTCACCTCAGTGCACGACCGACGAGGAGCTGAACATGATCGTAGTGACCGGGGCCACCGGAAATGTGGGCCGGCCCCTGACCCAGGCCCTGGCCGCGGCGGGCGAGCAGGTGACGGCGGTGTCGCGGCACCCGGGTGCGGTACCGGACGGCGTCCGGCACGTGGCGGCCGACCTGGCCGAACCAGCCGGCCTCACAACCGCGTTGACCGGGGCGAAAGCGCTGTTCCTGCTGCTCCCCGGCGACCTGCACGCCCCCGGCGCCAGGCCGGCCGACATCATCGCGCTGGCCGCGGCCAGCGGGGTCCGCCGGGTGGTCCTGCTGTCCTCGCAGGGCGTGTCGACCAGGCCGCTCGGGCCGTCACGGGTTGCGATGCGCGCGGTGGAGGACGCCTTGCGCGGGTCCGGCCTGGACTGGGCCGTCCTGCGCCCGGGCGGTTTCGCGTCCAACGCCCTGGCCTGGGCGGAGTCGGTCCGCACACGGGGGACGGTCGCCGCGCCGTTCGGCGACGTCGGGGTGCCGGTCGTCGACCCGGCGGACATCGCCGAGGTGGCTGCGGCCTGCCTGCTGGACGACCGGCACGCCGGCCGGGTGTACGAGCTGACCGGGCCTCAGGTCATCACGCCGCGTCAGCAGACGGAGGTGATCGCGGCCGCGCTCGGCACGCCCGTACGGTTCCACGGCCTCACCCGCGACGAGGCCAGGGCCGCGATGACCCGCTTCGTACCGGCGGAGCTCGCCGACGACACCCTGGACATCCTCTCCGCGCCGAACGCGGCCGAGCTGCGGATCAGCCCGGACGTGGAACAGGTCATCGGCCGGGCCCCGCACCCCTTCCACGGCTGGGTCGCCCGCAACCTCGCCGCGTTCCGCTGAGACCCGGCGCACCGGCACGGTGCACCGGCACCGCCCGCCCGCCGGTCCCGACCGGCGGGCGGACCGGGCCGCAGCAGGGAGCGGGGGCGGGCCGGCCGGAGCGGCGCCGCCGCTCCGACCGGGGGCGGTCAGGCCGTCGTGACGGCGGCGCGCTCGGCGGCGCTGCGCTCGACGCAGAACTCGTTGCCCTCGATGTCGGCCATGGTGACCCAGCCGCTGCCGTCGGGGCGGCGGCGGTCGGCGACCACGGTGGCGCCGAGGTCGAGCAGCCGCGCCACCTCCTCGTCGCGGGTGCGGTCGGTGGGCTGGAGGTCGAAGTGCAGGCGGTTCTTGCCCGCCTTGTCGTCGGGGACGGCGACGAAGAGCAGGTCCACCCGCTCCCCCACGATCAGTGCCTCGGGGTCACCGGGCTTGTCGTCGTCGGCGAGCTCGGTCTCGAGGACCGCGGCCCAGAAGGACCCGAGCCGGTAGGTGTCGGCACAGTCGATGGTCACGTGGTGTATGAGAGAAGCCATGGCGGACACTATGACGCCCGGCCAGAGGGTCGTCCACGGGATTCGGCGGCCGGAGCCCCCGTCGACGGCGGTGCAGGAGTGCCGCGGTGGCGGTCGCCACCCCGGGGCCGTGACCGCGGGCGGCGCGCCGCGGCGGCCGATCACCGCCGCGGGCGGAGCCGCCGGGCGCAGGGCCGGGATCCCCGGACGGGATGCGCTCACGTGGGCACCCGGCGGCCTCAGCCGGCCAGGATGCGTCGCTCCTTCTCGGCGTCGATGCCGATCGGCAGTCCGGTCAGCCCCTGGGTGTAGGTGACCTTGGCCGAACCGCCGTTGCGCAGCCAGGCCCAGGTGTCGCGGGCGGTCTCGATGACCGGCCGGCAGCGCAGTCCCGCGGCCTCCGCCTTTGAGCTGTCGGCGCGCCAGGCCCCCTGCCAGTCGGGGGTGTCCGGGGCCCACAGGGGCAGCTCGCTCCAGGGTTCGACCCGGGCGGCGAGCAGGGTGGCGTCGTCCGTCCAGACCAGCTCGGCGTCCGATCCGGTGGCCCGGACGCAGGCGTCCAGGAAGTCGCCGTACGTGGTCCGGCCGAGCGGCGCGGTGGTGACGAAGCGTCCGGTCAGGCCCTGGTCGATCAGGTCGAGCCCGAAGGCGGCGAAGTCCCTGGCGTCGATCAGCTGGACCGGCCCGGCCGGATCGCCGGGGGCGAGGACCCGGCCGCCCCGGGCGATCCGCTCCAGCCACCAGGGCAGTCGCCCGATCGGTTCGTACGGGCCGTGGAGCAGGCCGCAGTTGAGGATGGACGAGTGCTCGCCGAACTGTTCCAGCAGGGCGCGCTCGCAGCCCGCCTTCAGGGCGGTGGCGAACGGCTGGTCCGGTGGCGTGTCCGCCGGGCAGTCCAGCGTCGGGGAGGATTCGTCGACGGGCCTGGCGGGCCAGTCGGCGAAGGCGTGGACGGAGGAGACGAAGCTGTAGTGGCCGGCGCGGCCGCGCAGCAGCCGGGCGGTCCGTGCGACGTCGTGCGGCTGCTGTCCAGAGGTGTCGACGACCGCGTCCCAGCGGCGTCCGTCGACCAGGCGCTCCAGGTCCTCGGGCCGGGTCCGGTCGCCGCGTACCGCCTCCACGCGGTCGAGGTCGGCGCCGCTGACCCCGCGGTTGAAGGTGGTGACCTGATGGCCGCGCGAGAGCGCGTCTGCCACATAGGCGCGCCCGAGGAACTTCGAGCCGCCCAGCACGAGAATCTTCATGTCCGGCAGCCTGTCCACGGCCGGCCGCCCGTACACGGCCAGCGCGCTCCGCCTTCCCGGCGGGGGCTCATCGCCCCCTGGTCCAGGGGGTGTCCGGCGTGAGCATCTCGTGGAGGCAGCGGCGCAGCCCGTCGCGGCGGTCGACCAGGGGGGATCCACGGCACCTGCTGGAACAGTCCGCCGAGCCGGTCGGTGCCGGGGTCGGCGAGGAGGGTGCGGAGGTCGTCGGGAACGGGGTCGACGACCAGGCACAGCCAGGCGAGGGCGGCGCGGAGTCCGGGGGACCCGGTGGCGGCGATCCGGAGTAGGAACGGCAGCGCCAGTGCTGCCACCGCGATGGTGCTGCCCTGGTGGTGCAGGCGCTCGTCCACGGTCTGACGTCCGGTCCACCGACACCGTCCGAACGCGGCGAGCCCAGCGGCCGATGATCAGCCCTGAACAGGCAGGTTGAGGCTTACCGACGGTCCCTCACCGATCGTCGCGGCGGCGTGAGATGGATCACAGCGACAGGACAGCCGCCGGCCTCCCGTTCGACTGTTCGCGATCAAGAACTCCCAGGTTGTGGCGGATTCTCACAGGAAACGTTCAGCTTCGAACTGTTCACATCAACCGTCAACTTGAAGTCTGTTAATTTTTGCAGAATTGTCATGCGTTGACTGGTATTCATATGAACCAGCACGCTTCGGCGGCATGAAGAGATCACTTCTGAGCAGCTCGCTCATCCTCGCAGCCAGCACCCTCGTCATAGCCGGCGCCGGAGTCCCCGCCGTGGCCGCCGCCCCCGCCCCGCAGCCCCAGGCGCCCCAGAGCAAGGCCGTCCAGGACGCCAACGCCCAGGTCGCCGCTCACCCTGACGCCGTGAAGGCCGGCGCGGACGACCGCTTCGTCCCCGCCAACGTGCAGGTCGACCCGGACGGCACCCGCCACGTCCACTTCAACCGGACCTACCGCGGCCTCCCCGTCCGCGGCGGCGACGTCATCGTCCACTCCGCCCCCAACGGCACCCTCGACTCCGCCAGCCTGACCCAGGCCGCGCCGCTCTCGCTCTCGGTGACCCCCTCAGTCACCGATCAGCAGGCGATCGCCAAGGCCGCCGGGCTGTTCCACGGCACCCGCGGCAGCAGCACCGCCGTCCTGACCGTCGACGTCACCGGCGCCTCGCCGAAGCTGGTCTGGGAGGTCGTGCTCAACGGCACCGGCGAGGACGGCTCCCCCACCCACCTCCACGTCCTGGTCGACGCCCGCACCGGCGCCACCGGCGAGAGCTGGGACGGCTTCTCCGCGTTCCTGCCCGACGGCACCAAGCGCGCCGCGACCAAGGCGGCCCCCACCGCCGCGTCGGCGCCCGCCGCCGCGGCCGCCCCCGCCGCCGCCCTGGCCGCCGCGGCCTCCACCGGCACCGGCAAGGGCTACCAGGTCGGCAACGTCAGCGTCAGCACCACGCAGAACTCGGCCACCAGCTACACCCTCAAGGACCCGGTCCGCGGCAACGGCGAGACCCGCGACGCGCAGAACCAGACCACCACCGACGACTCCCCGCCGGCCGGCTGGGGCGTCGCCTTCAACGACGCCGACAACGTCTGGGGCAACAACGCCCTGACCGACCGCGCCACGGTCGCCGTCGACGCCCACTACGGCATCCAGGCCACCTGGGACTTCTACAAGAGCGTCCTCGGCCGCAACGGCATCAAGAACGACGGTGTCGGCGCCCGCTCCTTCGTCCACTACGGCACCAACTACGACAACGCCGGCTGGGACGACGCGAGCTTCTCGATGATCTACGGCGACGGCGCGGTCGGCTCCAAGCCGTTCACCGAGATCGACGTCGCCGGTCACGAGATGAGCCACGGCGTCACCGCCGCCACCGCCGGTCTGATCTACAGCGGTGACGCGGGCGGCCTCAACGAGGCCACCTCCGACATCATGGGCACCATGGTCGAGTTCAACGCCAACAGCCCGGCCGACACGCCGGACTACCTCATCGGCGAGAAGATCGACATGAACGGCAACGGCACCCCGCTGCGCTGGATGGACGACCCGAGCAAGGACGGGAAGTCCGTCAAGTGCTGGTCCAGCAGCACCAAGACGCTCAACCCGCACTACTCCTCGGGCGTCGGGAACCACTTCTTCTACCTGCTCGCCGTCGGCTCCGGCCAGTCCCAGTGGGGCAACAGCCCGACCTGCGACGGCTCCTCGGTCGCCGGCATCGGCAACGACGCGTCCACCAAGATCTGGTACCGCGCGCTGTCGACCTACATGACCTCCAACACCGACTACCCGGGCGCCCGCACCGCCACCGTCAAGGCCGCCAAGGACCTGTACGGCGCCGGCAGCACCCAGTGCGCCGCGGTGGAGAAGGCGTGGAGCGCGGTCTCCGTCGCCCCGACCGCCACCACCTGCGGCGGCGGCACCACCCCGCCGCCGTCCACCGGCAACCTGCTGCTCAACCCGGGCTTCGAGTCCGGTACGACCCCGTGGACCGGCACCTCCGGCGTCATCACCAACGACGCGGGCGCGGCCCCCCGCACCGGCTCGTACTACGCCTGGCTGGACGGCTACGGCTCCGCGCACAGCGACACGCTCTCCCAGTCGGTGAGCGTCCCGGCGACCGCCACCGCGCCGAAGCTGACGTTCTGGAACCGGATCACCACCGCGGAGACCGGCAGCACGGCGTACGACACCCTGAAGGTCCAGGTCGTCAGCGGCACCACGACGACCACCCTGGCGACCTACTCGAACGCCGACGCCACCTCCGGCTACGTCCAGCGCACGCTCGACCTGTCGGCGTTCAAGGGCAAGACCGTCACGATCAAGTTCACCGGTACGGAGGACTCCTCCCTCCAGACCAGCTTCCTGATCGACGACACCTCGGTGACCGCCGGCTGATCCCGGCCCCCGAACCGGTGGACCCGGGCGGTGGACGTACCACGTCCCGCCCGGGTCCACCGCATTTCCGGCGCCCGCCACGGCCGCCACCACTTGCCGCGGCCGGGCCGGCGTGGTCGCGTCAGGCCGGGGACGCGGAGTTGTAGGCGTCCGGCCAGTCGGCCGTGGTGCGGTCGGAGCGGGTGAACACTGTCGAGGATGAGCTGCCGAACCGTCAGATCCCCGGTCCGGTCGTGTGTTTCGTGCACGGTGCTCACCGTGTCAGCCGGGGCCCGGCCGGTGCCAGAGGGTTCGGGGCACGCGGTAGGGCGGGCCGGGGAGGGCGGTCGGCGCAGAAACCCCAGGTTTCTGGGGTACCCGGGGCCCGGGCGGCGTCGAAGACTGTCGGTATGGACACCATCGAGCAGACCCGCATCGCAGACAACCGAACCTCGGACGACCGGACCTCGAACGACCGGACCGCCGGCAACCGGGCCGCGGACAACCGGGAGACCGTGCGTGCCTTCATCGACGCACTGTTCACCAAGGGTGACCTCACGGCCGTCGACACCTACCTCGCCGAGGACTTCCTCGACCACGACCCTCCCGTCGGCCCCGACACCGGCCGGGAAGGCATGCGCGCGGCCGCCGCCCTGTTCCGCGGGGCGTTCCCGGACTGGCACGCCGCTCCGGATCTCATGGTCGCCGAGGGCGACCTGGTCGTGGAGCAGTTCAGCGCCGGCGGCACCCAGCGCGGCGAGATCTTCGGCGCGCCGGCCACCGGCCGCACCGTCACGCTCCGTGGCATCAACATCTTCCGGCTCCGGGACGGCCGCATCGTCGAGCGCTGGGGCCGACTCGACGAGCTGGGGCTGCTGCGCCAGCTCGGGCTCGCCGAGGGCCCGGGACAGCCCGGGGTGGTCGGGGATGATCGGGAGTAAGCTCGTGTCCGTGGCAGGTGCGGCCGTGGAACGCCGGCTCGCCGACATCGAACGACGGTGCCGCGGCGGGGTGGACACCGGCACGCTGGGCACGGAGATCGTCGGCCGTCTGCGCCGGGTGGTACCGGCGGAGGCGGCCTTCTCCGCGACCGTCGATCCGGTGACCCTGCTGTTCACCTCGGCGACCGCCGAGGATCCGCTCGGTCCCGCGACGGCGATGTTCCTCGACAACGAGTTCGGCGGTCCGGACGTCAACAAGTTCGCGGGCCTCGCCCGGGCGGCGGATCCGGTCGGCTCGCTGGACCGGGCCACCGGCGGCAGCCGGACGGACAGCGCCCGCTACCGGGAGATCATGGCCCCGCTCGGGCTCGGCGACGAACTGCGCGCCGCGCTGGTCACCGGGCACCGCTGCTGGGGTGTGCTGTGCCTGCACCGGGAGGCCTCCTCCCCGGGCTTCACCGCCGAGGAGATCGCCCTGGTCCGGCGGATCGCCCCGGTGCTGGCGGCCGGTCTGCGGACGGCGGTGACCGCCGCGCCGACCTCACCCGCCGCAGTCGGTGCGGACGGGGTGGGTCTGATCCTGCTCGACTCCGCGCTCAGGACCGTGTCCATGAGCCCGGAGGCCGAGCAGTGGCTGGGCGACTTCCCGGACGGCGACCGGCAGGAGGCGGGCCGGCTGCCGGTCAGCGTGCTCGCGGCCGCCGCCGGACCGGTGCCGTCGACGGTCCGCGTCCGCGGGCGCTCGGGCCGGTGGCTCGCCCTGCACACCAGCCGCCTGGGTCCGCAGATCGGCGTGGTGGTGGAACCGGCCCGGCCGGCCGAGCTGGGAGCGGTCCTGCTCAGCGCCCACGGTCTCACCGAGGCCCAGACCCGGGTCGCGGCCCTGGTCATCCGGGGCCACTCCACCCGCCAGCTGGTCGACGAACTGCACATCTCGGCCAACACCGTGCAGGAACACCTGAGCGCCGTGTTCGACAAGTTCGGTGTCCGCAGCCGCCGCGAGCTCGTCGCCGTGGTCCTGGCCGACCTGTCGGGGTTCACCTAGCGCCGCCGACGCCGCCCCAGGGCCGCGCGCCCGGCGACGAGCGCTCCGCCGGCGTACCCGCTGCCGGACGCCACCGCCCGGTCCGGCACCGACCGGCACCGACCGGCACCGACCGGCAACAGCAGACGGACGGCGGACGGCGGAGCGGGTCCGGCCTCATCCGGTCGCCGCGCCCTGCGGGCATGACGGGCTCCCGGTGGCTCGGAGTGCTCTGGCAGCGGGCGGGCGGACGGACGTCCGAGGGGTCGGCCGCGCCCGGGTCCCACGCTCCCAGGCGCCCCTCACATCCCGCCGACACGACGCTGTCCCGCCGCTGTCCCCCCGCTGGCATCCCACCGGCACCGGCGGGCGGCCGACCCGCCGTCACTTCAGCGTGGTGAGCCACTCCTCGACGGTGGTGACCTCGGCCTGGCGGGGGAAGACCTTGCCGGTCAGGACGCGGTGGACCTCCGGATCGGCGTCGGCGCAGCCGTCGGAGAGAACAGTGAGGCGGTAGTCGAGGTCGGCGGCCTGGCGGACGGTGGACAGCACGACGCCACTGGTCGCGATACCGGTGAGGACGAGGTGCTCGATCCCGGCGCCGCGCAGCACGAGGTCGAGGTCGCTGCCCGCGAAGGCGCTGATCCGCTTCTTGGTGACCACGGTGTCGCCCTGCCGGGGGGTCAGCTCGGGGTGGACGGCGGCGCCGGGGTCGGCGGGGGTGAAGGCGCCCGGCGGCAGGGCGCCGAAGCTCTTGTTGCGCGCGGCGATCTCGGGGTGGCCGGGCCGGAAGCCGAGGACGACGTACACGACCGGGATGTCCGCGGCCCGGGCGGCTTCGACGGCGCGGGCGAGCCGGGGCAGGTAGTCGGGCTGGTCGATGCGGCTCACGATGCCGACCTGGATGTCCATCACGAGCAGGGCGGTGCCGTTCACGGCGGTGTCTCCTTCGATTCGATGCGATGCGGGGCAAGGCGTGGCGGGGCGCGGTGTGGAACGGGTGCTGGGGAGCGCTACCGGCCGCGGCTCGGGGCGTCTCCCGCCGCAGCCGGCCCGGCCGGTGCGGGCGGTGCGGCGGTGTCCGGCGGCGGGGCGCCGACCTGCCGCAGCGAGCGGTCGGCGACGGTGACCAGCAGGTACAGGACGGCGGCGGCGAGCATGAACCAGGCCAGCTGGTGCAGGCCCACGGTGTCGGCGCCGTTCCCGAGGAAGGCCCCGGTGGCTGCGGCGGCGACGATCGCTCCGAGGTAGCCGAAGGTGCGCAGCAGGCCGGCCGAGGAGCCGATCCGCACGGGGTCCGCCTGGTGGTAGACGGCGCTCTGCAGGGCGAGCCCGTTGAGGCCCTGCGGGATGCCGAAGGCGAGCGCCACCACCAGCAGCAGCCAGACCGGGGCGTGCGGGCCGAGCAGCAGGACGAGTGTGCAGGCGGCGATCTGGCCGAGCGCGCCGGCGAGGAGTTTGCCGCGGATCCGGCGGCGGCGGCCGGCGACCGCGGAGACGACGATCGCCGTGGCGAAGAGCGGGAGTTGGACCAGGCCGGCCTGCGGGGCGGTCAGGCCGCGGCCCTCCTGCATCCACTGGGTGCAGCCGTAGAGGAAGGCGTAGGCGACGGTGTAGGCGAGCAGGGCGCGTGCGTAGGTGGCGAGCAGCGGCAGGTTGCCGCCGAGTACCCGCAGGTCGATGAACGGGTTGGCGGCGCGGTGCTCGCGGCGGGCGAAGCACGCGGCCGCGAGGACGGTGACGGCGGGCAGGTACCAGTCCGCGGCCGCGGGGTGCATCAGGAACAGCAGCAGCGGGACGAGTGCCGTGGCGAACAGGGCCATCCCGGCGAGGTCGAGGGTGGCGGCGAGGCTGCCGTGGGTGCGGCGCGCCGGGGCGGTGCGCGGGAGCCGGCGGGCGCCGAGGTACAGCCCGGCGAGGGCGAGCGGGATGTTGACGGCGAGGGTGGTGCGCCAGCCGCCGAGGCCGATCAGCAGGCCGCCGAGCGAAGGGCCGATCACGGCGACGGTCTGGGTGGTGACGGCGAGCGCGGTCAGTACGGCGGCGGGGCTGTCGCGGCCGGTGCGGTCGGCCTCGCTGCGTACCAGGTACATGGCGGCGGGGTAGCCGGCGCAGGTGCCGAAGCCGAGCAGGACGCGGGCGGCGATCAGCACGCCGAGGTTCGGGGCGAACATGCCGACCACGCCGGCGACGCCGGTCAGCGCGGTGCCGGCCAGGAACAGCCGGCGCGGCCCGTGCAGGTCGATGAGCCGGCCGACGACGGGCTGGCCGATCGCGGTGGCCAGGTAGAGCTCGGAGACCAGCCAGGCGGTGGCGGCGGGCGCGGCGCCGAAGGCGGCGCCGATCGGTACCAGGGAGACGGCGAGGATCGCCGAGTTCACCGGGTTGAGGATCGCGCCGAGCATCATCGGGGCGAGCAGCCGGCGGTCGAAGGCGTCCTTCGGTGCGCCGGTCCGGCCGGGGCGGGGGGCGGAGTGGAGGGTGCGCAGGTTCATGCGTCGGACAGCCTGTCCAGCAGGGCCAGTGCCTTGACGACGGTCTGCCGTTCCTGCTCGGTGAAGTGGGCCTGCAGGGAGCGGGCCAGCCACTCCTCGCCGGCGCGCCGGCAGTCCGCCAGGAAGGCCAGGCCGGTGTCGCTGAGCGAGACCAGGTGCCGGCGGCCGTCGCCGGGGTCGGGGCGGCGCAGGACGAGGCCGCGCTCGTCGAGGACGGCGAGCGTGGCGGCCATCGACTGCGGCCGGACCCGTTCGGCGGCGGCCAGGTCGCTGGCGGAGGCCGGGCCGTCCTTGCTCAGCCGGCTGAGCACGGAGGTCTGGGTGGGGGTGAGCCCGTCGGTGTCGTACGTCTGCCTGAGGCGGCGGCGCAGCCGGCTGAAGACCACGCGCAGCTCCTGCGCCGCGCGGACGGCGGAGTCGGTGACGAGGGCGGTGGGCTGTTCCATGCTTCCCACGCTAGATCCATCAGGCTGAACTGTCCAGTTTTGCTGTACAGCTGGGCTGCCCACTGTCGGGCCTGGCCTGGGCCTGTGGGGCCTGTAGGTCCGGGCCCGCCGGACCGGGCCCGTCGGTCGGGTCCGGTCCGGCAGGGTCCGGCGTCAGGCCAGTGCGGCTCCGCCGTCGAGGGTGAGCACGGTGCCGGTCGCATAGCCGTTGCCCAGGAGGTGGAGGTAGGCCGCCGCGGCCTCCTCGGGGCTGCCGACGCGCTGCACGGGAAGGCCGCTGCCCTGCGCGCGCAGGAACGCCTCCGGCTCGGGCACGCTGCTCTCCCAGAGCTCGGTGCGGATCGCGCCGAGGCGGACCGCGTTGACCCGCAGGGGGGCGAGTTCCAGGGCCAGGGCCCGCGTCAGCCCTTCGACGGCCGCGGTGATGCTCGCGCCGAGCGAGGCTCCGGGGACGGGCCGGGTGGCGAAGGCGCCGGAGGTGAAGGTGATCGAGCCGCCGGGACGGAGCTTCGGCGTCGCGTACTTCGCGGCGAGCAGGGCGCCCCAGAAGCGGCGCTCGAAGAACGTCCGGGACTCCTCGGCGGTGAGGTCGGCGAGGGGCTTCAGCAGCAGGGGTTCGCCCGCCGTGTAGACGAGGTGGTCGAACTGGCCGGTCCGGTCGAAGAACGCGGCGAGCGCGGCCTCGTCGGCGACGTCCAGTACGAGGCCTTCGACCCTGCCGCCGCCGAGCCTCTTCACCGCCAGGTCGACCCGGCCCTCGCTGCTGGAGGCGACGACGACGTTCGAGCCCTGGGCCGCCGCGGCCTGCGCGACGGCGAATCCGACGCCGGAGGTACCGCCGATGACGACGACACGCCGGGTGTCCGCTGTGTTGTTGATGTTGGTCATGGCGAGGACGCTACGTGGGGCGAGCGAGACGCTGAATGGCTTGAACTCTTGATTCCCTGTCCGATCGTCTTGACCTCCCGTCACGCTAGGGTGCGGGGGTGGACATCCTCAGCGATACGCTCGCGGCCCTGCGCACCGGGCGTCCGTCCGTGGTCCGTACCGACGCGCGGGCGCCGTGGGGTGTGCGCTTCCAGCCCATCGCCGGGGCGGGGTTCCACGTCGTCGTCGAGGGGAACTGCTTCCTCCTGCCGGTCGGCGGCGACCCGTTGGCGCTGGGGCCCGGCGACGTCGTGTTCCTGCGGCGCGGCACCGACCACGCCATCTGCGACGCGCTCACCAGCGAACCGGTCCCCTTCGAACCCGACCGCGTCAACACCTCTTCGCCGATCGGGCGTTTCACCATCGAGGGCGACGGCGCCCGCAGCGTGCTGGTGTGCGGGGCGTACCACCTCGACATCGACCGGCCGCACCCGCTGCTCGGCGACCTCCCGGAGGTCATCCACCTCCCGGCCGGCCCCGGCCGCCCTCCGGCGCTGCGCTCGGCGGTCGACCAGCTCTGCGCCGAGATCCACCGGCCCCGGCCGGGTTCGGACTCGGTGGTCACCGCGCTCGTCGATCTGCTGCTCCTGTACATCCTGCGGTCCTGGTACGCCGAGTTGCCCGGGGAGCGGACCCAGGGCTGGGCCTCGGCGCTGAACGACCCGCTGATCGCCCCGGCGCTGAGGGCGATCCACGACGACCCGGCGCATCCGTGGACCGTCGAGTCGCTGGGGCGCCGGGCCG
This sequence comes from Kitasatospora sp. NEAU-CNBT7, assembly GCF_057220535.1. Classification (NCBI taxonomy): domain Bacteria; kingdom Bacillati; phylum Actinomycetota; class Actinomycetes; order Kitasatosporales; family Streptomycetaceae; genus Kitasatospora; species Kitasatospora sp. NEAU-CNBT7. The sequence continues at coordinate 70,802 of NZ_JBXQQB010000010.1, forward strand.
GGCTGTCGCGCGCCGCGTTCGCCCGGCGGTTCACCACGGTGGTCGGCGAGCCGCCGCTCGGCTACCTGACGATGTGGCGGATGGCCGTCGCGGCGCGGATGCTGCGCGAGACGGCCGACTCGCTGGGTGCCGTGGCCGGGAACGCCGGCTACACCTCGGAATTCGCCTTCGCGAAGGCGTTCAAGCGGCACTTCGGCGCGCCGCCGGGGGCCTACCGGCGGGAGCGGCGGACGGCGGAGGCTCCACCGTCGGCGCCGGGCTGACGCTCCCGCTCCGACCCTCCCGATCCGACGCTGTCGGTCCGACCCGCTCCCGGGCCGGAGTTCACAGGTCGGTGGCCCGCTCGTGCCTGGGCTCGTACAGCCCCACCGAGCCGCCGCCCGGCAGGCGGATGCCGGTCAGCCGTCCCCAGCGCAGATCGGTGACGGGCCGGGTGAACTCCACTCCCCTGGCCGTCAGGTCGGCCACGGTCGCCTCCACGTCGTCACACATCAGGTAGAGCTCGTGCGACTCCGGGCCGTCCGTCGGGTGGACGGCGACCTCGGTCGGCGGGAGCTTGAAGATCAGCCAGCCGCCACCCGCGTCGACGTGCGGATACTCCAGCACGTCCCGGAAGAAGGCCCGGTCCGCCTCGGCGTCACGGCTGTGGATGACGACGTGCCCACCAGTGATCATGCGGCCATGGTAGGTCCCGCGGCGGACGCCACCGCGGCACGACACCGTGACGGGGTCCGGCCCGCGCGGCGGGCCGAACGGCCGTCACTCCGCGGCGGGTCCTTGCGCCGCCAGCACCTCGCGCACGGCCGCGTGCAGGGCGTCCCGGTCCTGGTAGAACGTCATGAAGGTGTCGTAGCGGGGGTCGATCAGGCGCAGCGCGGCGGCCTTGGTCAGCTCCACGTTCTCCTGGTCCGCGCCGAGCGGGGCGCGCAGGACGTCGAGCATGACCGGCCTCAGCGCCGGGTGGTCCTGGTCCTGGAGCAGCTGCACCAGGGCGATCCGCTGCGGCCAGTCGTCCAGGGTCCAGTAGAACTGCTCGAGGGCGTCCAGGTGCCCGGGGCGGACCTCGGGGCGCGCGAACTCGATCCCGGTCCAGGACAGCGACCTGACCAGGGACCGGAACCGCTCCACCGCGTGCATGCGCGGCATCCTAGCCGCCCGCGGCCCCCCGGGGTCGCGGGCCGGCTGCGCGGGGGCGGCGGGCGTCAGGCCGGGTGGATGAGGCGGCTCTCGTAGGCGAAGACCACGGCCTGGATCCGGTCGCGGAGTTCGAGCTTGTGCAGGATGCGTCCCAGGTGGGACTTGACGGTCGCCTCGGCGAGGTACAGCGTGGCCGCGATCTCGGTGTTGGACAGGCCGCGGCCCACCTGGACGAGGACCTCGTGTTCGCGGGCGCTGAGCCGGGCCAGCCGTTCGTCGCGGGCGGGGGTGTGGCCTGCGGGGATGTGCGGGCGGAGGTTCTCCAGCAGGCGCCGGGTGATCCGCGGGGAGAGGACCGCGTCGCCCGCGGCGACGTTGCGGATCGCGGTGAGGAGCTCCTCGGGCCTGGTGTTCTTGAGGAGGAAGCCGGAGGCTCCGGCGTTGAGTCCGGCGAAGGCGTACTCGTCCAGGTCGAAGGTGGTGAGGATCAGCACGCGGCTCTGCGGGGAGACCTCGACGACCTGCCGGGTCGCCTCGATCCCGTCGGTCCCGGGCATCCGGACGTCCATCAGGACGACGTCGGGGCGCAGTTCGCGGGCGAGGCGGACGGCTTCGAGGCCGTCCGCGGCCTCGCCGACCGACGCCATGTCGGGCTGGGCCTCCAGGACGGTGCCGAAGGCCATCCGGAGCAGTGCTTCGTCGTCGGCGATCAGGATCCGGATCGTCATGCGGACGCCGCCTCGCCGCTGCCCGGGTGCAGGCGCAGGCGGGTGCGGACGGCCCAGCCGCCGCCCGGGAGCGGTCCGGCCTGCAGGGTCCCCCCGTAGGCGGCCGCGCGTTCGCGCATGCCGGGGATGCCGTGGCCGGTGGGCGCGGCGGCGCGAGGCGGCGGGCAGGGGCCGCTGTCGGTGACGTCGACGGTGACGGTCCCGGCCGCACACCGGATCCGGACGTCGGCGCGGGTGCCGGCGGGTGTGTGCTTGAGGGTGTTGGTCAAGGCTTCCTGTACCAGGCGGTAGACGGTGAGTTGTGCGGTGGCGGGAACGTGGGCGTGGCCGCCGTCGACCTCGAGGCGGGTCGGCAGCCCGGCCGCGCACATCTGGTCGGCGAGGGTGCGCAGTTGGGGGATGCCGGGGAGCGGGTGGCGCTGTGCGTCGGGTTCGTCGGTCCGCAGGACGCCGAGCGAGCGCCGCATGTCGGTCAGGGCCTGCCTGCCCGTCTCGGCGGCCTGACGCATCGCGGTGGTGGTCCGGTCGGGCGCGCGGTGCTGCGCGTAGAGGGCGGCGTCGGTGAGGGCGACCATGACGGACAGGTTGTGGGTGACGATGTCGTGCATCTCACGGGTGATGCGGGTCCGTTCCTCGGCGACGGCCAGCCGTGCCCGCTGTTCGCGTTCCTGCTCCAGGCGTGCGGCCCGTTCCTCCATGGCCGCTAGGTAGGCGCGCGTGGTCCGCACGTTCACGCCGAGGACGGCGGCGGCGACCGCCATCGCGGTGACCGCGACGAACGGTGTCAGGAACGCGCCGTCCGGCGCCCAGCGCAGGCAGGCCAGCAACACCCCCGCCTCCACGACGCAGCCGGCGACGAACGTGGCCCGCCGGCCCGCGTGCGCGGCCGCCGTGTAGAGCGCCACCAGCACCGCGATGTCCGCCGGGAGTTGGACGTCCGCCAGCCACTGGACGAAGGCGGCGGCCGCCACGGCCGCGAACACCACGAGCGGCGCCCGGCGGCGCCACAGCAGCGGCAGCGCGAGGGCGGCGGTCAGGGCGGCGGCCACGGGCAGCTCGTGGAGCGGGTGGGTGGTCAGGACGTTGAGGAGCAGCAGCGCCGGGAGCAGCGCGTCGACCACCACGGGCGGCAGCCGGGGGCTCCGGCGCCCGGCTGCGGTCGCCGACGCCGACGGGGCCGCCGGCCGCAGCGCCGACACCGCGTCCGCCCATGGCATCTGACCCTGTGTCCGGTCCTTCAGCCGGCCCGGTCGGCGCACCCGGTGGGTACGGGCGGGTCCTGCGGCCGCCTCGGTCATCACACGTCCCCGTCGCTCCGGTGTCACGGTGGTCCCGGGCCCGGGGCCACCCCCGCCGGCACGCACCCGCGGCCCTGTCACGCTAGGCCACGGGCCCCATGCGGCGCATGAGTCCACCGTCGGATGAAACCGTGCCGGGATACGACCGCAGGAGGAGAAGGGGTACCAACCGTGGTCGCAAGGCGGCCGCCGGTCCGGCGTGCCCGATTGCCACTCCGGTTGCACCGGGACCGGCGCGGATTGCGACCCCGGTCGCCCGCACCGGCGACCCGGGATCGATGTGGCGGCGCACACCCGGCGCCGACGATGGGCGGGTGACCGAGATCATCCCGGGACTGTCCATGTCCCCCCTGGAAATCCTTGCCCTGCTGGGCGCCCTCGCCCTGGTGCTGGCGCGCTGGCTTCCCCCCGCGGCCCGCCCGCGCGTCACGATCGTGGCGGGCGCGGTTCTGCTGCTGTCCGTGATCCTGCTGGGCGTCGTCGGGATCCGCTGGCAGCTGCTGCCGGTCCTGGCCGGCGCTGCCTTCGCGTTGCCGTTCGCCCTGCTTCCCCTGCTGCGGCGCCGGGCCGGCCGGCCGGCGTGGCGGGCGCGCTGGTGGCTGGCGCTGCCGGGATCGCTGGCCTGCGTCGGCCTGATCGCCACCGGTCCGGCGGCCGCCTGGGCCTTCCCCGTTCCCGTGTTCCCCGTACCGACGGGCAGCTTCGCGGTCGGCACCCGCGTGGTGCAGTGGACCGACCCCCACCGGCCCGAGACCTTCACCGCCGATCCGGACGACCTGCGGACCGTCGTGGTGCAGCTCTGGTACCCCGCGCAGGAGAGCCCCGCGGGCACGCAGCGGGCCCAGTACCTCGGACGTACGGCACGGGAGGCGCGCACCGTCTCCGCTGCCCTCGCCGGTGGGGTCGGCCTGCCCGGGTTCCTCGTCGACGGTCCTGCGCGGGCCCGTTCCCGTTCGGTGTTCGACGCGCCGGTGGCGACCGGCGGGGGGCGGTTCCCCGTCGTGCTGTTCTCGCCCGGTTCGGGCGGGGTGCGCACCCAGAACACGGCCTGGGCGGAGGAGTTGGCCAGCCACGGCTACGTGGTCGCCGCCCTCGACCACCCGTACGACTCCGCGGCCGTGGTCCTCGCCGACGGACGGACGATCACCACCGAGACCCGTTCCAGCGGCGACCCGGACCAGGACGAGAAGCTGGCGGCCGGCTGGACGGCGATCCGGGCCGCCGACCTCGGCTTCGTCCTCACCCAGCTGGAATCGCTGGACCGGGGTGCGCCGGCGGACCCGCTGACCGGACGCCTGGACACCGGCCGGGCCGCGGTGACCGGCCACTCCATGGGCGGCGCGGCCGCCCTGCAGGCGGCCCGCCAGGACCACCGCTTCGCCGCCGTCGTCGACCTCGACGGCTACCCCCACGGCCCCGCCTCCCCCGCCCTCGACCGGCCGGTGCTCGCACTCACCCAGGCCATCACCCCGGCCACCGACCCGCGCTACCTCCCCCGCCTCACCGAGGCGCTCGACCACAGCACCGCGGCCGGCTACCGGCTCACCATCCCCGGCGCCGGGCACCTCACCTTCATGGACGGGCCCCTGTACCTGCCGCCCGTGCCCTCGATAGTCGGTTCCCTCGGGCGCACCAGGAGCCCCCGCGTCGTCGCCGGGGCCACCCTCGCCTTCCTCGACGCCGTTCTGCGGGACGGGCCCGCCGACCCGGCCGGCGCGCTGTCGGCCTACGGCGACCTCACCGTCCACCGCCCGGGCACCAACCCCTGAGGCCGTCCCCGCCCGGCCCGGCCGACATCGCGGCGCACCGCGGTGGTGCCGCGCCGGGCCGGAGCCGCGTCGCACAAGGTCGCGGGTCGAGTCGAACGGGACCTACGGCCGGCGGGCCAGCAGGTGGGCGTCGAGGAAGCCCCGCTCGGAAGCCGGGTCGTGCAGCAGCCGGGCGAAGGGGACGAGACCGGCGTCGGCCAGCAGGCCGGCGAGGCGGTCCACCGGCCAGCTGTAGGCGGGCGTCACCTTGTGGTCGAACCGGACCGGCTCCGGTCCGTCGGTCCCGAAGAAGGAGACCAGGAGCAGCCCGCCGGGTGCCAGGACGCGTACCTGCTCGGCGAGCAGTTCCGGCAGTTCCTCCGGCGGGGTGTGGATCATCGAGTAGTGGGCCAGTACGCCGCCGAGGGCGCCGTCCCCGACCGGCAGGGACTCCATGCGCGCCTCCTCGAAGCGCAGCGCCGGTCGGGCCCGCCGGGCGTGGTCGACCATGCCCGGGGAGAGGTCGAGCCCGAAGGCGTCCAGGCCCAGTTCGTGCAGCATGGCGGTCAGGTGTCCGGGCCCGCACCCGACGTCCGCCACCCGCGGGTTGCCCGTCGCCCGGACCAGTTCGGCGAAGGTGCCGATCATGGCCCGGGCGAACGGCTGCCCCTCCAGCCGATCCGCGAACAGCGAGGCGTACAGCTCGACGACGCCGTCGTAGGCCGCCCTGGTCTCGCTCTGATGATCCGTCACGGGCGGTACTCCGGAGCCGGTCCGGCCGCGCTCCCGTGGCGGGCCGAGGTGAGGGGTTGGGTGGTCATGTGGCGTACCCGCCCCGGGCCGCGCCTTCGAAGCCGGATCCGGCGCAGGATCGAGGCGGGAGCCACGCCGCTCGGCAGGACCACCGTGTCTGCCGGGTCCGCCGTCGGGCCTGCGGAGGTGGGCGCGGGTGCGTGCCGGTCAGGCGAGGGTGAGGAAGAGCTTCTCGAGTTCTTCCTCGGTCATGGGGGCCTGGCTCTCGTCGACGTTGGTCATGCACTGGCGCATGCCACTGGCCACGATCTTGAAGCCGGCGCGGTCGAGGGCTTTGGAGACGGCGGCGAGTTGGGTGACGACGTCCTTGCAGTCGCGGCCGGCTTCGATCATCGCGATGACGCCCGCGAGCTGGCCCTGGGCGCGGCGCAGACGGTTGAGGACTGCGTTGACTGCGTCGTCGTCGACCTTCACCGGTGCCTCCTGGCCTTGTGCTCGATGCCCCCATGGTACCCGAGGGGGTATGTGGTCGGCGGGTGTCAGTGGGCGCGGAGACCGGCGAGCGCGGCTTCGAGGTCACCCCGGTCGGGGCGGTTGTGGGGGAGCTTGGCGAGCAGGGCGGCCATGCCGCAGGTGTCGGCGAGGGCGGAGAGGACCAGGCCGCCGGCGATGCCCGCGGAGGCGAGACGGAACACGGGGCGCACGCGGCCGAGGGCGAGGCCGGTCAGCACAACGGTCCCGGCGGTCAGGCGGACCTGGCGTTCCATGCTCCAGGTGGTGCGGGCGCCGCCTTCGGGGTGGTGGAGGGGGTGGCCGCCGGCGGTCCAGGCTGCGGTGCCGCCGGTGAGGGTCGCGGTGGTGATGCCGGCGTCGGCGAGGATCGTGCGGGCGTTCCCGGAGCGGGCGCCGGAGGCGCAGACGACGAGGATGTCGCCGCGGTCGGCGGCCTCGCGGATGTCGGGCAGGGCGCGGGTGAGGTGGTCGAGGGGGATGTTGAGGGCGCCGGGGAGGTGTCCGGTGGCGTATTCGCCGGGGGTGCGGACGTCCAGGACGGTCAGTTCGTGCAGGCGGCGGTGGGCCTGCTGGGCGTCGAGGGCGTGGGGGCGGGGCTGGGACATGGTGCCGTGTTCCGTCCTTGTCGGTGGGTGACCCCCTCCGCAGGAGCGTAGGGGGATGTGTGGGGGTGGGGTGGGGTCGAGGAGGGGTGGGTCGGTCGCCCGGTCAGCGGAGGGCGTCGGCGAGCATGAGGGCGGCGACGGCCAGCAGGGCGGTTGCGAAGGTCCGCTGGAGGGCGGGGCCGGAGATCCGGGCGGCGAGGCGTCTGCCGTCCCAGGCCCCCAGGATCGCCGCGCCGGTGAAGGGGGCAATGACCGTCCAGTTCAGGGGGGTGTGGGTCCCTGCGCGGGCGCCGAGCGCGGCGACGGAGTTGACGGCGATCACCAAGAGGCTGGTGCCGACCGCGGTTCGCATGCGCAGGCCCAGGACGGAGACGAGGGCGGGGACGGCCAGGAATCCGCCGCCGACGCCCAGGAAGCCGGTGACCGCGCCGAGTCCGGCGCCCGCTGCGGCCGCCCGTGCGGGCCGGACGGCCCGGGGCTGCCGCTCGGCGGGCCGGGGCCTGAACATGGCCAGTGCGGCGAGCGCCGCGATGACGGCGAACCCGGCGGTGAGCGCCGCCTCGGGCACCCGGGCGGAGAGGGTGGCGGCGGCGATGGCGGGTGGGATGCCGGCGGCGGCGAACGGTACGCCGGTCCTCCAGCGGACGGTGCCGCCGGTGGCGTGGGTGAGCAGCGCGGTGGCGGAGGTCGCGGTGACGATGATCAGCGAGGCGGTGGTCGCGGCGGCCGGGGTGAAGCCCAGGAGGTAGATCAGGGCGGGGACGGCGAGGACGCTGCCGCCACCGCCGAGCGCCCCGAGGGCCAGCCCGATGACGGCCCCGGCGGTGAGGGCGAGGAGGAGCGTGCTCACGCGGTCCGGCCGCGGCTTCCGCGGTCGTCGACGACCGGGAGCCCGGCCGCGGCCCAGGCGTTCATGCCGCCCGCCACGTCGACGGCCTCGGCCCCGCGGCCGGTCAGGAGCTTGGCCGCCTGCTGGGAGCGGTGCCCGGAGCGACAGATCACCACCAGCGGACGGTCCTGCGCGGCCGGGGGCAGGGCGCCGCCGGCCAGGAGGTGGGAGAGCGGGGCGTGGATGGCGCCGGGGGCGTGTCCGGCGGTCCATTCGGCCTGTTCGCGCACGTCCAGAAGGACGGCAGCGCCATCGGCGGTGCGCCGGCGGGCCTGGTCGGGGGTGATGCGCGCGGTGCGGCGGAAGAGGAACATCCGTCGTCCTTCCAGTACTTCGGGGGATGCCGGCAGTTCGGGGGTGCCGGTACGTCGGGGGATACCAGCACTTCGGGGGATGCCGGTACGTCGGGGGGATGCCGGTACGTCGGGGGACGGTGGTTCAGCTGCCGTCGGTCAGGGGCAGTCCGGCCCGGGCGGCGGCGTCGAAGGAGTCGTCGACGGCGACGACGTCGCGGCCGGCCGCGTCGAGGAGGGAGGCGGCGATGGCCGCGCGCATCCCGCCCGCGCAGTGCACCCACACCGTTCCGGGCGGGACGTCGGCCAGCCGCCGGTGCAGGTCGTGGACGGGGATGTGGACGGATCCGGTGATGAAGCCCTTGGCGCGTTCGGAGGTGCGGCGTACGTCCAGGACCACCGTGTCGGGTCCGGGCGCCTGTGCGGCGAGGCCGGCGAAGGTGGCGCGCGGGAAGGAGCGCGGGGTGTCGCCGTCGGGTGTCCAGTCCCGGGGGGTGCCGGTGGCCGCGGCGGCGGGGCGGTCGAGGCCGACGCGGACCAGTTCGCGTTGGGCGGCGGCGAGTTGGGCGGGTGAGTCGGCGAGCAGGGTGACGGGCTTGCCCCAGGGGATCATCCAGGCCAGGTAGGTGGCCGGCTTTCCCTCGGCCTCGAAGTTGAAGGACCCCGCCACGTGCCCGTCGGCGAACGCGATCCGGCTGCGCAGGTCGACCACCCACTCCCCCGCGGCCAGCCGGGCGGCGATGTCGGCCGCGTCGGTCAGGGGCGGCGCGCCGAGGTCGACCGGGGCGGGGCCGGCGGCGTTGGCCGGGCCCATGTGGGCGTAGTAGGCGGGTACGTCCTCCAGGCCGGCCAGCAGGCCGGCCACGAAGGATTCGACGTCCTTGACCAGGGCGTCGTTGACGGTCTTCTCCTTGCCGATGGTGGTGGCGTCGCCCTCGGACTGCGAGGAGGAGCAGAAACTGCCGAACTCGTGGGTCGGCAGGACCGGCGTCTCGTCGGGGAGCTCGGCCGCCAGACGGTGGGCGGAGGCGTGCTGGGCGCGGGCCAGGTGCTCGGTCAGGCGGGGCTCGACCAGGTCGGGGCGGCCCACCGAGCCGATCAGCAGCGATCCGCCGGTGAAGACCGCCGCCACCCGCCCGCCCTCCTCCAGGACGTAGGAGGTGTGGTGGGGGGTGTGGCCGGGGGTGGCCAGAGCGCGCAGTGCGAGGCCTTCGTCGATGTCGGCGGTGTCGCCGTCGGCCACCGGGGTGCGGGCGAAGGAGACGTGGGCGGCGGCCGGCACGAGGTAGGCGGCGCCGGTCAGGCGGGCCAGGTCCAGGCCGCCGGTGACGTAGTCGTTGTGGAGGTGGGTCTCCACCACGTGGGAGATCCGCACCCCGCGGACGGCGGCCGCCGCCAGGACCCGGTCGATGTCGCGGGGCGGGTCGATCACCACGGCGGTGGCGGCGCCACCCGCCAGGTAGCTCCGGTTTCCGAGGCCCTCGGTGTCGATGGTGTCGATGAAGAACACGCGGCTGCTCCTTTCGGCCGAAATGTACCCCCCGGGGTATAGACCGAGCGTAGCACGGGTACCCCCGGGGGTATTTTTTCCGCGCCTGCGCGACCCGGGCACCCCTCACGGCCCAGGAGCCCTGCCCGACACCGCACGAACTTTCTCCCCTGGCCCCGTAACGCGGTTCCGGACCTCAGGCGTCTACCTGCCGGAAGACAGCACGGGAGGGAACGAAACGTGATCGGCAGCAGGTCAGGGGCGCAGAGCCAACGGGAGTTCGAGGAGTTCGCCTGCACGAGGGGCACGGCGCTGTTCCGGACGGCGCTCCTGCTGTGCGGGGACTGGCACCTGGCCGAGGACCTCACCCAGAGCGCCCTCGCCCGGATCTACGCGTCCTGGGGACGGGTGCGGCGGGCCGACAGCCCGGAGGCGTACGCACGCAGAATCCTCCTCCGCACCTACCTCTCGCACCGGCGCCTGCGGCGCACGGCGGAACGGCCCGCCATCGGCGAACTGCCCGAACGGGAGACCGCCGCCGAGGACCCCAGCCTCCGGATCACCCTGCTGTCGGCCCTGGCCCTGCTCCCGCCCCGCGACCGCGCGGTCCTGGTGCTGCGCTACTGGGAGGACCGCAGCGTCGAGGAGACCGCCGCCGAACTCGGCCTGAACGTCGGCGCGGTGCGGACCCGCAGCCTGCGCGCCCTCAACCGGCTGCGGGCGCAGCTCGGCGAACAGCTGACCGGTCTCGGCAGCTCGTAGCCGCCGCCCGCGGCCGGACCAACCTCCCGGGCGCGCACGGCAAGAACGACCGGAACCACAAGAACGACGCGAACGACGCGGACCACGTGAACGACGACTCGACGTGAAGGACAGGACAGGAGCACGGCATGGACGCGATGCACGGATCCGACCGCGATGGGCAGGCGCTGCGCGAGGCGCTCGGGCGGGCGGTCGGCGGGGCGGCACCGGACCTGGCGACGCTGGTCGCCGGCGCGGCCGCCGAAGGAAGGACGATCCGCCTGCGGCGGCGGGCCGCGACGGCGGCTGCGGTCACGGCGGTCGGCGCGCTGGCCGTAGGCGGCCTGCTGGTGCTGCCGCACGCGCACCCGGCAGCCCCGCCCGCGACGACCGCGGCCCCGCGGCCGCCCGTCCCGGCCACCGGGACCACCACGGTCGGTACGGTGCCGCTGACCGGGCAGGCCGCGGTCGGGAAGCTGATCGCGCTGCTCCCGCCCGGCTCTCCGATCGGCGGGTTCAGCGGGAGCGAGACCCTGCCCGGCCGGAGCCGCCCGGAGGTGCGGGGCGAGGTCGTGTACGACGGCGGCCACGGGTCCGCCGCGATCGGGGTGACGGTCGAACCGGACTGGAGCCCGGACCCGAACCACCCCACCGGCGTCGAGGACTTCTTCGCCTGCGCCTCCCGCGGGCCGATGTCCTACTGCCGGACCACCGTTCTGCCGGACGGCGGCCGGCTGCTGGTGTGGGAGGGGAAGGTGTTCTCCCAGATCCAGCGCGGCGCCGACCTGCTGCGCGCGGACGGCGTCCGGGTCACCGCCAGCACCACCAGCCTCATGGATGCCCGGCGCGAGACCGTCCTGACCGAGCAACCTCCGCTCAGTCTGCAGCAGTTGGAGGCCGTCGTGCGGGACCCTGGCTGGACCGCCCGGATCGACGGCAGCGAGGCCTCGCGAGCGGCCACCGCGATCGCGCCGTACACGGACCAGCACGCGGCCTCCGCCGCCCCGACGCGCTGACGTGCCCGACGCCCTGACGCACCCGCAGGCACCGCCCGGCACCCCGGCCGGGCGGGACCGGGCGGGGACCGGGCGGGAACCGGAACGACCGTCTCGTTGACTGATGAATTGACAGGTACACCCTTCCCGGAGAGATCTCGCCACTCACCCCCGGACGCCGATCGGCCCGCACGCGACCGGCACCCGACCACACAAGCCCCGACCGGCATCGTCCAACTGGCCAAACCCGCCCCCACCCCCCGATCGAAGATCATCCGACCTCGATCGCGACACTCCCGCCAACCTTCAATTCGGCACACCGATATCGATCCCCCCTCGTCAGGGACATGCCGCCTTGACTTCACAACTTGAAGGCAAGCAGACCGCTTGACAGTCCATCAGCCCCGCTGGCTTCATGAGTCGCAGTGCGAGTGAGCCGCACGGCTCGCCTGCCGCCCACCGGTTCCACCGTCCGAGCCGCCCCGACGGAGCGGTTCTGTCCGCGCGCCCCGCATCCCCGTACGCCGCTTCCGGGAAGAACGGGCGTCCGCGCCACCAGTTGCGGGAGCGCTCCCACGCCGTCGCTCGACACGCGTCTCACCACCCCGGGTGTGTCACCGACCCGCCCGGCGAACCGAAAGGACCCCCATGCCCGGATCCAGTCCCAGGCCCCGCCGCAGCGTCGCCGCGCTCGCGGCCGTCGTGGCCGCGGTGCTCGTCGCCGCCCTCTCCTCCCTGGTCGGCGCCGCCCCGGCGTCGGCAGGCACCGCCCTCTGCGGCCGGACCGACAGCATGAAGGTCTCGGGCGGGAAGTACGTCGTCCAGAACAACGAGTGGGGCGACTCGATCGAGCAGTGCATCGACGTGGGCGACAACGGCTTCAAGGTCACCAAGGGCTGGCACAACGTCTCCACCGGCGGCGCGCCCGCTGCCTACCCGTCGATCTACGCCGGCTGCCACTACGGCAACTGCTCCAGCGGCAACGGCCTGCCGCTCCAGGTGTCGGCCTTCGGCAATCCGCAGTCCAGTGTCGACTTCTCGACCGCCGACGGGCAGTGGGACGCCTCGTACGACATCTGGTTCGACACCGGCGCCAACCCGTCGGGCCAGAACAACGGCGAGGAGATGATGATCTGGGCCAACCACGCCGGGCCGCCCTCGCCGTTCGGGTCCAAGGTCGCCACGGTCAGGATCGAGGGTGCCGACTGGGACGTCTGGTACGGCCGCCAGAACAACGGGGTCGCCTGGAACACCGTGTCCTACGTCCGCCAGCAGCCCGTCAATGCGCTGACGGTGAGCATCAAGGACTTCACCGACGACTCGATCGGCCGCGGCTACCTTTCGCCGTCCTGGTACATGACCAGCGTGCAGTTCGGCTTCGAGCCGTGGGTCGGCGGCCCCGGCCTGGCGGTGAACTCCTTCTCCTACGAGGCCAACGGCTCCGGCGGCGGAACCTCGGGCACGGTCACCGGCCGGCAGAGCGGACGCTGCCTGGATCTCAAGGACTGGGGCACCGCCGACGGCACCCCGGTCCAGCTGTGGGACTGCGGGACCGGCTGGAACCAGAAATGGGCGCGGACCGGCGGCGCGCTCGTCAACCCGCAGTCCGGCAAGTGCCTCGACGTCGCGGGCGGCTCCACGGCCAACGGCGCCAAGGTGCAGCTCTGGTCGTGCAACGGCACCGGGGCCCAGCAGTGGCAGTTCAACGCCAACGGCACCGTGGTCAACCCGGCCTCCGGCAAGTGCCTGGACGCGGGCGGCTCCGCCGACGGCGCCCTGCTGCAGATCTGGGACTGCTACGGCGGCGGCGGTACCCAGGCCAACCAGGTCTGGGCCCTGAACTAGCTCCGGTCCGGACGCCCGCCGCACCCCACTGCCCGTTCCCCACTCCCCACTCCCGAGGAGCAATGACATGAGGTACCAGCCCCTCCCCCGCCCAGGCTCGGGCACCGGCCGGCGCGCCGCCGGAGTCCTGCTGGCCGCGGCGACCCTGCTCGCCGCCGCGCTCCCGGCGTCCACGGCGAGGGCCGAGCCCGCCACCGGACCCGGTGCCGCGGCCGCCTCCGCCGGCCGCACCCCGCGCTACCTCGACCCCCGCCTCCCCACCGCGGAGCGGGTCCGCGACCTGCTGGGCCGGATGACGCGGGAGGAGAAGATCGGGCAGATGACGCAGGCCGAACGCGGTTCGGTCGACGCCGACCCCACCCGGATCGCCGCCCTGAACCTCGGCTCTTTGCTGTCCGGCGGCGGCTCCACGCCGACCCCAACACGCCCGCGGCTTGGGCGGACATGGTCGACGGCTACCAGCGCCAGGCCCTGACGACCCGTCTGCACATCCCGCTGCTGTACGGGGTCGACTCGGTGCACGGTCACGGCAACCTCGCCGGTGCGACGGTCTTCCCGCACAACATCGGCATGGGCGCCACCCGCGATCCCGCGCTGGTGGCCGAGGAGGAGCACATCACGGCCACCGAGACCCGGGCCACCGGCCCGCAGTGGGTGTTCGCCCCGTGCGTGTGCGTGACCAGGGACGAGCGGTGGGGCCGGGCGTACGAGAGTTTCGGCGAGGACCCCGCGCTGGTCCAGCGGATGACGACCGCCGTCGACGGCTTCCAGGGCACCCGCCGGTCGGACCTGGCCCGGCCCGACCGGGTGCTGGCCACCGTCAAGCACTTCGCGGGCGACGGCGACACAACCTACGGCACTTCCACCACGGGCGACTACCGGATCGACCGCGGTGTCACCGTCACCAGCCACCGGCGCTTCGACGCCGTCGACCTCGCCCCGTACGTCACGGCCGTCCAGGTGCACCACGTCGGCAGCATCATGCCGTCGTACTCGTCCGTGCAGTGGACGGACGTACCGGGCAGCGCCCCGGTCAGGATGAGCGCCAGCAAGGAGCTGCTCACCGACGTGCTGAAGCGGAAGATCGGCTTCGACGGGTTCCTGATCAGCGACTGGGACGCCATCACCGAGCTCCCGGGTGACTTCGCGACCCAGGTCCGCACCTCCGTCAACGCCGGTATGGACATGTTCATGCAGCCCTACGACGCGCCGCAGTTCGAACAGACCCTCTCGGCCGAGGTCCAGGCCGGCCGGGTACCGATGTCACGCATCGACGACGCCGTGTCCCGCATCCTGCGGGCCAAGTTCGACCTCGGCCTGTTCGAGCACCCCTACACGGACCGCACCAACATCGACAGCGTCGGCTCGGCCGCCCACCGGGCGGTGGCCCGCCGGGCGGTCGCCGAGTCCCAGGTGCTCCTGAAGAACGACCACCACGCTCTGCCGCTCGCGCCCTCCCAGCGGATCTACGTCGCCGGGGTCAACGCCGACGACCTCGGCAACCAGGCCGGCGGGTGGACCCTGACCTGGCAGGGACAGTCCGGCAACACCGCGTTCCCGGGCACCACCATCCTTCAGGGCATCCGGAACGCGGCCCCGAACGTCACCTACAGCGCCGCGGCCACGGCCCCCACCACCGGCTACGACGTGGGCATCGTGGTCATCGGCGAGACCCCCTACGCGGAGGGGCTCGGCGACGTCGGGGTCGGCGGCCACACGCTGGAGCTCTCCGCGACCGACCGGGCGAACATCGACCACGTCTGCTCCGCCATCAGCACCTGCATCGTCCTCGACGTCGCCGGCCGCCCCCAGATCGTCACCGGCCAACTGCCCGCGGCGGACGCCTTCGTGATGTCCTGGCTCCCGGGCAGCGAGGGCGACGGGGTCGCCGACGTCCTGTTCGGCAAGCGCCCCTTCTCCGGCAGGCTCCCGGTCACCTGGCCGCGCAGCGAGGCCCAGGAACCGATCAACATCGGCGACCCGCAGTACGACCCGCTGTTCCCCTACGGCTTCGGCCTGACCACCCGGGCCCGGCCGGCCACCGCCCAGCTCGGCTAGCGCCTGCGGCCTGCGGCTGCGCATACGGCTGCGCGGACCGCTGCACCGACCGCATCGGTGTGGCGGTCCGCGCAGGAACCACCGGGTGGCCCTCGCCCGTTGGACCGGCGTGGAACCGAACTGGCGACCTGGACACCGGGGCACCGGGCCCGGCGTGATCACCCCGGACGGCTGCGCGGTCGAGCTGTACGCGCGGCTGCCGGCCGGCGCCGAGCCAGACGCCGTCGCCGCGGCCGTACCGGCGGGCGCTCACATCCTGGAACTGGGCTGCGGGGCGGGGCGGGTGACCCACCCGCTCCTGGCGCGCGGGTTCCGGGTCACCGCCGTGGACGAGTCCCGGGAGATGCTCGACCGCATCCGCGGGGCACGCACCGTCCGCAGCCCGATCGAGCACCTCGACCTGGGCGAGACCTTCGCCGTGGTGATGCTGGCCTCGTTCCTCGTCCACGCTGCTGACGTGGAGGTCCGGCGGGCGTTGCTGCGCACCTGTGTCCGGCACCTCGCGGGGTCCGGCTGCGTGCTGATCCAGCGCGAGGGCGCGGACTGGCACACGAACCTGCCGCGCGAGCGCGTCGACCCCGGCGGCCACACCGTGCGGATCCTCTCGGCGGAGCCCGCCGGCGAGGGCGTGAACGCGGTCCATGCGGAGTACGAGTTCCCCGATGCCACCTGGACCCAGCGTTTCCTGTCCCGGCCCCTGACGGAGGAGCAGTTCGCGGCGGCGCCGGCGGAGGTGGGTCTGGCGGTGGACGCGCACCTCACGGCGGACGGCACCTGGGTGCGGGCGGTCCTCGCGGACCGGTGACCGTCAGGCGCCGCCCAGCGCCTCCACCAGCTGCGGCAGGCCGTCGCCGGCCACGGCGAGGGCGAGGTGGTCGTGGAAGTCCCGGCTGCGGACGATCAGACCGTCGCGGACGCGCAGCACCTGGATGTTGGCGGCGGTGACGGTCCGCCCGGTCGTGCGGTTCCGCACCTGGTGGTCCCATTCGCCGACGATCACCTCCGGGTCCTCGGTCTCCCGGACCACCACGTTCACCGGGGTCAGGTCGAAGGGAAGGCCCGCGCCGAGCTCCTTGAACCGTTCCCCGATCACCGTCCGGCCCTCGAACCGGAGCGGACCGCCGGGCGCGAACGCGATCTCCACCACCGCATCCTCGGCGTAGAGGTCCGCGAGGTCGGCGAACCGCCCCGCACCGATACCCTCGAGCAGCTTGGTGAAGACTTCACGAGGCGACAGCGTTTCGGACATGCTCGACCCCCAGCGGTAGGTGTCGCCAGAATCGGACTGGCGAATCCGCTTATGACGATACGGACTAGCGACTCCGCTTGTCCAGTGTCGCTGCACCACCGGACAGGAGAGGCTGGAAGAGATGAGCGGCGCTCAGGAACGCCCGCTGCGGGCGGATGCGGCCCGCAACCGGGCCAGGCTGTTGGACACCGCCACCGAGGTGTTCACCACCCGCGGCGTCGGTGTGCCGACCGAGGAGATCGCCCGGGCCGCCGGGGTCGGCGTCGGCACGCTCTTCCGGCATTTCCCGACCAAGGAGGCACTGCTCGAGGCCGTCATGGTGCGCAGGCTCGAGTCGATCGCGGCCCGGGCGGCGCAGCTGCCCGCCGGATCCGCGCCCGCCGAGGCGTTCTTCGACTGTTTCCGCCTGGTGGTCGAGCAGTCTGCGGGCAAGAAGGAGTTCGCCCAGGCGCTCGCGGCGGCCGGCGTGGACGCGCACGCGGCGCTGCGGGAGTCCACCGAGGCGATCCGCGAACGGCTCGCCGAGCTGCTGGCCGGGGCGCAGCGCGTGGGGGCGGTCCGCCCGGAGGTGGGCCTGCCGGACCTCGTCGCCCTGGTGGTCGGTACGACCACGGCGATGGAGCAGCTCGGGGACGACGGGTCGGCGCGGGAGCGGATCTTCGCGGTGGTCCTGGACGGGCTGCGGGCGCGCTGACCGGCCCGTTCCGCGTCCCCCGAGGGCAACGGCGGCCTCGCACCGGGTCGGGAGGGTGGTGCCGTAGTCGGCGGAGAGGGCAGGATTCGAACCTGCGCGGGCCCCGGAGGACCCTGCTCGGCCATCGCTGGCCAGGCACCCGATGAACCGCTCCGGGCACCTCTCCCGGTCAGGAGCCTGTTCCGCGGGCCCTGACGTGTCCTCAGGATGCCCCGACGCGCTGACCCGGAGCTGACCGGCCGCTGACCGGCCGCTGACCCGACGCCGACGTGCAACCGACGCGCGACGCGCCGCCGGCGTCCGGCCGGCGCGGCCCGGATGCGGCGCGCCGGGACTACGTCCCTGCGGGTCGGGGGCTCGGCGCGGGTCGGGGGCTCGGCGTGGTGGCGCGGACAGGCGCCGCGCCGGTCGGTAGCGTCGGCGGATGTGCCGTCACTGCGTCGCCTGACCGGATCGAGAGTGCTGCTGGCCGCCCTGGTGACCTCGGCGGCCCTCCTGGCGGCGGGCGTTGCCGTGGTCGGGGTGGTGCTGAACCGCCACCACGAAGAGGCCGCGCAGCGGATCGAGACCCGCTGGCGCCCGGCGGCGACCGAGCTCGGCGACCTGCGCGCCGCGGCGGGCGACGTCCGGGCCGCGTGCCTGGCCGGACCGGCCGGGCCGCCGTTGCGCCAGGGGGCGAGCGGCCGGCTGGAGGA
The DNA here is from genome assembly GCF_057220535.1 of Kitasatospora sp. NEAU-CNBT7. Lineage (NCBI taxonomy): Bacteria > Bacillati > Actinomycetota > Actinomycetes > Kitasatosporales > Streptomycetaceae > Kitasatospora > Kitasatospora sp. NEAU-CNBT7. Next base: position 88,532 of record NZ_JBXQQB010000010.1, read on the forward strand.
CCACCTGGCGGCGCTGGGCCGCGTTTCGGCCGGTGCGGACGACGAGGTGGAGACCGAGGTCGCCGCCGTCCGGCTGGCGGGGAGCCGGTGGCTCGCGGACACCGGCCCCGGCCCGGCCGTGGACGTGATGCCGCTGTGCGCGGTCCCCGCCTCCGCGGTGAGCGCGGATGCCGGCCCGGCCATGGGCACGTACGCGGCCCTCGACGCCCGGACGGTCCGCCTGGCCGCGCTGCTGGAGGAGCGCAGGCGCCGGGAGGTGGAGGGTACGGCGTGGCACATGGCGGCGGTGATGCTCTACATCCTGGCGCTGTCCGGCGCGCTGTTGCTGGCGGCGGTGGTGGCCGCGGTGGTGCTGCAGCGGCGCTACCTGTCCCCCGCCGCCGTGCTGGCCGAGAACCTGCGGCGCACGGCCGGCGGGATCACCGATGCCTCGCCCGCGCCCGGGAGCGGCCGGGGCTGGCTCGGCCGGCTGGCGCAGGAGGCGGAGGGGGTGCGGCGGCGGCTGGATCTGTCGCAGCGCCAGTCCCGGCGGGATCAGGAGGCCCTGGTCCAGATCGGTCCTGCCGTGCGGGGTCTGCGCGAGGTTCTGACCGCCCGTGACGCCCCGGGCCGCGGGGTCGCGGTGGCCGGTGACGTCCGGGCGGCCGAGGGCCTGATCGCGGGCGACTACCTCGGTACCGTGGTGCTGCCGGGCGGGGCGACGGCCGTCTTCCTCGGCGATGTCTGCGGGCACGGGGTCGATGCGGGTCTGCTGGCGGCTCGTCTGAAGACCGTGGTGCAGGTGGGCCTGCGGCTCGGGCGCGATCTGGACACCGTTCTCCATGCCGTGTGGCAGGCCCTGGCCGGTGAGGAGGAGCGCTTCACCACCCTGGCCATCGCCGTGCTGGACCCGCAGCACTCGACCTTGACGTGGGCGAACGCCGGCCACGAGGAGCCGTTCCTGCGCCACGCCGACGGCGCCGTCGAACGCCTGCCGGCCACCGGCCCCATCGTCCACCCGCTGCTGGGCGCCCCACCGGGCAGCTGGCAGGCCCGCACCACCGGCCTCCACCGGGGGGATCTGCTCGTGCTGTCCACCGACGGACTCACCGAAGGCCGTGACCGCGCCGGGGAGGAGTTCGGGGACCGGCGCGTCACCGACTTCCTCGCCGCCCTCCCCTCCCCCGTCCCGCAGAGCGCCGTCACCGCCCTGTACGAGGCGGCCGACCGGTTCGGCATCGACTGGACGCGCGACGACATCAGCCTCCTCGCTGCTGCCCCGCTCCCCGTGTCCGCGAGCCCTGCGGGCCACCCCGGCCGGTGAGGTCCGGCGAGGGCGGCCGTCCGCACGACTCCGGGCGGCGCCGGGCGAGCCGGACACCGGCCGGCCGTGGGGTGGCCCCGCCGGGCCGTCCCGCTGTCGGCGGCCGGTGGCAGACGCCCGGCCGTGGCACCGACCCCCGAAGGCCCCGTTCCCGTCCTGACCTGGCTGTGGCGCTGCACGCCCGGGCTCCGGTTCCCCGGCGGTGTGGTGGTCCACGGCCCGCAGGACCTCCCCGAACGCAACGCGACCTACGAGGTGGGCGAGTACCAGCCCCGGATGCGCGGCACCCGTCCCTGGTCACCGCGGTCCCGTCGGGTCCCTCGGGAAACGGTTGGCAGGCACGGCCCGGCGGGCCCCATACTGGCCGCTGCCCGTGTCAGTCCGTGAGAAGGAAGTCCATGCTCTCGAAGCGTCTTGCCGCTACTGCCGTCGTCTGCTCCGCCCTGGTCCTGGGGGCGAGCGGGTGCGGCCCGGACAAGGCCCCGGCCGTCTCCGCCGAGTCCGCGGCGGCCTCCAAGGGTGCCGGCGGGCACCTGGACACCGACAAGCTGACCCTCGCCGAGATCGAGAAGCAGTCCCACGACGCCATGGCGTCGCTGTCCTCGGTGAAGGTCTCCGGGAACCTGGTGACGGAGGGCCAGAAGATGAAGCTCGACCTGGCGTCCGACACCAAGGGCAACTGCCAGGGCACGATCGCCGTCGCCGACCTGGGCCAGATCGAGATCATCCACACCGGCGGCACCAGCTTCCTGAAGCCGGACGCCGCGTTCTGGAAGAGCATCGCCGGCGGTCAGGGCAACCCGCAGGCCGGGGCGATGGCCGCCGAACTGTTCAAGGGCCGCTACCTGACCGGCGCCAAGGACGACCCGGAGCTCGCCGGGCTGGCCGACATGTGCGACCTCGTCAAGTCGATGGCCGAGAACGACGGCACCGACGACGACGCGGTCAAGGGCTCCGCCACCACGGTCGACGGCACCAAGGCCTTCACCGCGGTCGTCACCGATGACGACGGCTCGAAGACCACCGTGTACATCGCCACCGAGGGCAAGCCCTACGTGCTCAAGGTCGTCCACGACGGCGCGGAGCCCGGCGACATGACCTTCAGCGACTTCGACAAGCCCATCACCGTCCAGGCCCCGCCGGCCGACAACGTGATCGACTACTCGCAGTTCAAGGCCAAGCTCACCACGGCCTGACAGATCGGGCCGGGTCCTGCAAGGAGGGCCCGGCCGGGCGGGCCCCGGGCCGCCGTTCTACGATTCTCCCGTCATGATCACATTGAAGGTGCTCGGCCCGTTCCGGGTCGAGGTCGGCGGCCGCCCGGTCGATGCGGGCGGCCGGCTGGCGCGGATGGTGCTGGTCCAGCTGCTGCTCGCCCGCGGGGCGGTCGTGCCCACCGAGCAGATCATCGAGCGGTTGTGGCCGACCCGCGTCCCGTCGAGTTCGCAGGCGTCGCTGCACGCCTACATCGCTCGGCTGCGGCGCGTCCTCGAACCGGACCGGGCGCCGCGGTCCCCGGCCCGGCTGCTGGTCAGCGCACCGTACGGCTACGCCCTCGCGGTGGGGCAGGACGCCGTGGACGCCTGGGTGTTCGAGCAGCGGGTGGCGGCCGGCTCCCGGGAGCAGCTGCCTGCCGGGCCCGCCGCCGAGGGCCTGGCCGAGGCGCTCACCTGGTGGGGCGGTCAGCCGTACGCGGAGTTCTCGGACGAGCCGTGGACCGCGGGTGAACGGGCCCGCCTGGAGGAGGTGCACCGCACCGCCCGCGAGCGGCTCGCCGCGGCGCGGCTGGGCAGCGGACGCTCCGCGCAGGCGCTGGAGGACGCGGGCGCGCTGACCCGGGAGCAGCCGTTGCACGAGGAGGGCTGGCGGCTGCTGGCCCTGGCGCTGTGGGCCCGCGACCGCCGCGGGGACGCCCTGGCCGCCCTACGGCAGGCCCGGCGCACCCTCGGTGAGGAGCTGGGCGTCGACCCCGGGCCCGCTCTGCTGGAGCTCGAGCAGGCCCTGCTGCACCAGCGCCTCGACCTGCTGCACCGCGCGACGGGGTCGCCCGCCGCCACCGTCGTGCGTCCCGGGGCGTCGGCGGTCCCGGCGGTCCCGGCCTCCGCTCCCGTGCCCGCCGTAGGGGAGCCGGTCGGCACACCGACCGCCCTGACGGCGCACCAGCTCCTGGGCCGTGACGAGGAGCTGGCCGCCCTCGCCGCCGCCGCGGACCGGGCCCGGGCCGGCCGGGCGCAGCTGGTCCTGGTCTCCGGGGAGGCGGGCATCGGCAAGTCCAGCCTGCTGGACGCGGCGGTGCGCCAACTGCCGGGGCAGGGCTGGCTGACGGGGTACGGGCAGTGCCCCGAGACCGAGGGCGCGCCGCCCGGCCGGGCCTGGTTCGACATGCTGCCCGCGCTGGCGCGGACCGCGCCGCCGGGCCGGTACGCCGACGAGCTCGCCCCGCTGCTGGCCCCGGGTTCGGCGGACGGCTCCGGGCAGCCGGACGGCAGCCCCGCCGGGCGTTTCCGCCTGCACCGGGCGCTGCTCGGCTGGCTGCGCGAGACGGCCGGCCGGCGCCCGCTGCTGATCGTGCTGGACGACCTGCACCGCGGTGACCAGGAGAGCGTCGAGCTCTTCCTGCTCTGCGCCGAGCAGTTGCGTGACGTCCCGCTGCTGCTGGTCGGCTCGTACCGGACCGGTGAGGGCGACCTGACCGGGGCGCTGGCGCGGCTGGCCGCGTGCTCGCCCGTCCGGATGGCGCTCGGCGGGCTGTCGGACGACCAGGCGAAGCAGTTGCTGCGGCGCACCGCGGCCGGGATGAGCGAGCGGGCCGCGGTGGCGCTGGCCGAACGGGCCGGGGGCAACCCCTTCCACCTGCGGGAGAGTTCGCTGCTGCTCGCCGGTGAGGGCGAGGAGCAGGCGCTGGCCCGGGTCCCGCAGGGGGTGCAGGACGTGCTGCGGCGGCGGCTGGCACTGCTCCCGCCGGCCGTCACGGCCGGGCTGCGGCTGGCGGCCGTCGCCGGGCGCGAGGCGCCGGTGGCCCTGCTGCTGCACGCCGTCGACGGCGACGCGGAACAGCTGCTGGACGCCCTGGACGCGGGGGTGACCGCCGGTCTGCTCGGCGAGCCGCGTCCGGGGACGGTCCGCTTCAGTCACGCCCTCGTCCGCGACGCCCTGGAGGCCGACCTGACGCGGCTGCGGCTGGCCCGGATGCACTCTCGGCTGGGCAGGAGCCTGATCGCGCTCGGTTCGGACGACGTCGCCGCCACGGCCCATCACCTCCTGCGGGCGGCGCCGGTGGTGACCGCCGACGCCGCTCCGGCGGTCCAGCACGTCCGGCTGGCGTGCGAGCAGGCGGTGCGCCGCTACGCCCCGCAGAACGCCGAGGCCCTGCTGAACGCGGCGCTCGCCCTCCTCGCCGACCATCCGGCCGCGTTCGCGGGCCAGGACGCCGCCCTGCTACGGGTGTCGCTGCTGGGTCAGCTGGTGGACTGCCGGATCCGGATGGGGGCCGTGGTGCCCGCCCGCGAGGCGCAGCAGCAGGCCGTCCTGGTGGCCCGTGCGCAGGGCCGGGCCGATCTGCTGGCCGCCGCGTACACGACCTGGACCGAGCCGACGCCGTGGCGGGTGCGCCCGTACGCGGACTCCGACCCGGAGGCCGTCGCGGAACTCGACGGGCTGCTGGCGGGAACGGACCTGACCGGCCGGCGGCGGTGCCTGCTCCTCGACCAGCTCGCCGACGCGCTCGACGACACCGATCCGCGCGCGGCGGAGGTGGCGCGCCGGGCGGTGGAGCTGGCCCGCACCCTGGACGAGCCGCGGCTGCTGGGTCTGACGCTGACCTCGCTGCTGCGCCGGGTCGACTGCGAACTCGAGCCGGACACCTACCGGGAGCTCCAGGGGGAGCTCGCCGCGGTGGCCGCCGCCCAGGACAGCCCCGAGTACTCCTGGATGAGCGCCTACACCGCGGCCCGGATCGCCGCCGCCCGCAACGACCCGGCGGAGCTGGAGCGCTGCCTGGTGCGCGCCGACGGGATCGCCCGTACCTACGAACTCCAGGGCGCGTACGCGGTGGCCAGGCTGCGGCACCCCATGGTGGCCGCCGCCCGGGGGCGTTTCGACGAGGCGGAGCAGGACCTGGGCGCGGCGGTGGCGGAGCTGCGGGCCCGCGGCGCCGTCGACCTGAGCGGGCTGGCGGGGCTGGCGGTCGGGTGCATCCGGCTGCAGCAGGGGCGGCTCGCCGAGGTGCTGCCGGTGCTGCTCGCGGTGTGGGAGCAGTACCAGCCGCACAACGAGTCGCTCACCGCTCTGGCGCTGCTGGCCGCGGGCCGGCCGGCGGCGGCCCGGGAGGTGTTCGGGCGGCGCCGGCCGCTGCGGCGTGACTTCGCCTTCTCCGTGCTGGCCGGGCTGCGCGGCGCGGCCGCCGTCGCCTTCGGCGACCGGGCGGCGGCCGACGAGGTCTACCGGGACCTGCTGCCCCTTCAGGGGCTGGCGGGCGGCGCCGGCAGTCTCAGCATCGTCTTCCGGCCCGTCGCGCAGACCCTGGGCGACCTGGCGGGGTTCCTGGACCGGCCGCACCAGGCCCGGCTGCACTACCTGGAGGCCGAGCGGGTGGCGTCCGCCTGGGACTCCCCGCACTGGGCGGACGCCGCCCGCACCGCGCTGGCCGCCCTGCCGCCCGCGCCGGCCTAACGCCTGATCAGCGCCTCCCGGCGGGGAGGGCGGGCCCGGCCAGTTCGGCCAGGAACGCGGCGGCCAGGTCGAGGAACTCCTGCGGCGAGTCCGTGGTCAGCTGGAGGTCCACCAGCACCTCGTCGGTCTCCGCCTGGCACATCACCCGCAGGTGGTCGCAGATCTGCCGGACGGTGCCGCGGAAGTGGGTCTCCTCGGGGGCGGCCTCGACATTGCCGACCTCGGGGTTCACCCGGAACACCCGCCGCAGCCCCGCCGGGTCCCGGCCCGCCTTCTCGGCGGCCTCGACGGCCACCGCCCACAGGCCGTGGAGGAACGGCAGCGGCATCGAGGCCGCGAGCCAGCCGTCCGCCCGCCGGCCCACCCGCTCCAGTGCGGGCGCGGAGAACCCGCCCAGCAGGACCGGCGGTCCGGGCCGCTGGCAGGGTTTGGGCAGGACGGTCGAGGCCGGGACCGTCCACAGCGGGCCGGTGTGGACGACCTGGTCCGAACGCCAGACGGCGTCCAGGACGTCGAGGGTCTCCTCCAGCCGTGCGCCACGGCCCTGCCAGGGCACCCCGGCGGCCTGGTACTCCTCACGCATCCAGCCCAGCCCGATCCCCACGTCCAGGCGTCCGTGGCTGATCAGGTCGAGGGTGGTCAGCGCCCGGGCCAGGACGAGCGGCGGCTGCCAGAGGGCGTTGAGGGTGCTGCTGCCCAGCCGGACCCGTTCGGTCGCCGCGGCCGCCGCCCCCAGCGCGAGCAGCGGGTCGAGGTGGGTGGCGTACCGGTGGGGCATCTCCTTCCCGCCCGGGTAGCCGTCGGGGGAGGTGAGCGGGGCGAGCAGGCGGTCGGCCACCCAGAGGCTGTGGCAGCCCATCGCCTCGAGCACCGCGCACATCGCGGCGCTGCGGTCGGGGTCGGCGAACGGGCCGAACTGGGGGACGGAGAATCCGATGCGCATCGGTGGGGGTTCCTCGGTCGGTCGGGGTGCCCGGCGGGCACCGGGCGGCGGGCTTCGGGACTGGCGGCTCCGGGGCCGGAGGCTCCAGGACTGGCGGCTCCGGCGACGGTGCGTCAGGCGGTGGTACGGCGGCCGCGGGCCCGCCCCCGGATCCGGTCGGTCTCCCGGCGGTACTGCCGCTGCCCGACGAACCTCCACAGCACCCGGGCCGGGGCGGGCAGCCTGGCCATGAACTCGCGGCGCTCCTCGGGCGAGGTGTCCTCCAGGATCGCGCCCAAGGCGATCATCAGCCGGTTGCGGGGTGTCTCGGCGAGCCCCCGCTCCCCCACCGCACGCCACTGCTCCTCGTTGACGTGCAGCGCGACCAGCGGCATCACCTGCCGTTCCTCCTCGTCCAGGTGGGCGCACAGCTGCCGGTGGTGCCTGCGCAGCGCCTCGGCGAGTTCGTCCCGGTCCTCCGCCCGGGCACCCGCCTGCCACCGCTCCACCAGTACGTGGACCTCGGTGATCCCGTCGTCGAGGCCGCGGTGCTGCGCCTCCATCGCGAGGACCTGCTCGGCGTCGAGGTCGAGGTGCGGCAGCAGTACCGGCCAGAGCATCTCGTCCTCGCCGGTGTGGTGGGCGTGCAGGCCGACCGCGTACTGCCGCCAGTGCTCGGCCAGGACCCCGGCCCGTACGGTGTCGTCGGGACGGACGTCCTGGACGAGTTCGGCCAGCAGGCGCGTCTCACGGCGGAACACCTGGTGGATCATCGCCATCTCGCGGGTGTAGGGGTGGACGGTGGGGTCGGAAGGGTTGTTCGAAGTCATGACACCCAGTCTTCGCGGCGCTGTTGCAGCGCACTTGCAGCCGACTTGCCCCGCCCGGCGCGGGGACGGAACCCGCCGCCCGGCCCGGCGCTGGAACTGTCGGTACCGGGCCCTATCGTTCGGTGACAGCCCGCCGCGTCCGGGCGCGGCCGGACTCGTCCGCGCACAGCCCGCCGCGTCCGGGCGCGGCCCCGAGACCCGTGGAGACGACGGCATGCACAACCCCGGCGCGGCGCTCGCCGCCCCGCAGACGGAGGACCCCCACGCCTGGCTCGCTCACGCGGATCTGCTGACCGGGGCGGGTGACCTGCGGGGAGCGGCGATCCGGCTGGAGCTCGACGGCGGGGCGCCGGGCCCGGATCCGGCCGGCCTGGCCGCGCGCTATCGGGACGTGGAGCGGCAGCTGGGGCTGGAGGAGCTGCGCGCGGACGGCTCCTGGGTGTTCACCTGGCGCCTCGGCTTCATCGACGAGGCCCGCTTCCGGCTGGCCGCGGACCCCCGAGCGCGCCGCCACGACCTGGTGGCGCGGCTTCGGGCGGGCCTGCCGCACGCCGCCGCCGTCGACCCGGCCGACCCCGAGCAGTGGGAGGGCGCCCTGATCGACGCGCTGCTCTCCCACCCCGCCGCCCACCGGCTGCGCGCGCTGGACCTGCGCCTCACCGACTACCACCACTCCGCCGAGCAGACCGCCGCGTCGCTCGCCGCCCACCCGCGCCCCCGGCTGGAACGGCTCTCCTTCGGGTACGAGTTCGAGGACCTGTACGAGGACGGGGTGAGCTCGGCCGGCCGCCGGATCGATCCCCTGGACTTCCACGGCGAGGGTCTCGTCCGGACCGGTGTCTGGGACGCCGTGCCCGCCCTGCGCACCCTGGAACTCGAGGGCGCGTTCCTGTTCCACTCCGTGGACCACGAGCACCTGACCAGCCTTCGCGTCCGCGGCCCGGTCATCTCGGACGGCTCGGTCTTCGCGGTCGGGCGGACCCCCGCGCTGGCGTCCCTGACCGCGGAGATCGGCGTCGATGTCTTCGGTGCCGCCTGCCCGGCCGAGCAGCTCGGCGAACTCACGCCCGCCTCCCACCCGGCGCTGCGCCGACTCGATCTCGGCAGCGCCGAGTTCGACGCGGAACCGCTCGAGGTACTCTCCGCGCTCGCCGACTCCCCCGTCCTTCCCCAGCTCGAGTCCCTGACCATCGGGGACCTGCGGATCCGCCGCCACCACTGCGACGGCGAACCGTCGGCCGCCCTCGCGGCCCTGGCGCCGCGGTTCGCGCACTGCGCCCTGCACGTGCGCGGCAGCATCGACGTCGAGGGCGCCGACGAGGAGCAGACCGCCCGGATCCTGGCCGGCTTCGGACCGTCCCGCGGCGGCGGCCGCCGCACCGTCCACCCGCGGCCGTAGCGGGGCCCGCCCGGCCGGATAATGGCCGGTGAACGGGACGCCAGCCGGCACCGGCCGGCCCTGCTGCACCCGCGGCCCCGATCGAGCGAGAGGTGGAGGACGGATGACCCTGGAGGAAGGCCGGCGCGTGAGGCTGGCGGAGGACCTCGGCATCGGTGAGGCGGCGGTCGCCGGGGAGCCCGCCGCGGCCGTCGGCTTCCTGTCGCTGGGCGCCGGGCTGGAGGGCACGGTCGAGCGGGTGGACGGGGAGCTCCCCGAGAGCGAGGACGTCCGCGAGTACCAGCGGCTCACCGCACTGTTCGCGGACTACGGCCACACCATGCCCGAGGCGAGCCGCGACCGCCTGGAGGCACAGATCGCCGCGCTGGAGCCGCAGTGGGCCGCACACCGGGAACGGGGGAACCTGGCGACGGTCCGCGTCCGCTGGGACAACGGTTTCGTCCTCGACGGCACCCACCCGGACGTCCTCACCCCGCTGTGAGCCCGGATCCCGTGCGCTACGGGGTGGGGCCGGGGCGGCCCAGGACGTTCTCCACATGGGCGGCGAGCGAGGACCGCAGGTCCGCGGGCGTCATCTTCTGATCGTCGATCAGGTGGGCCACCAGGTCGGCGCGGACGGCGGCCAGCAGGGCGTGGGCGGTGAAGTCCGGGTTGCCGACCCCGGGCACCCGCTCCAGCGCCCCGCGCAGCGTCCCGTGCCACCAGCCGTAGTGCTCCGCCCGGTACGGGCTGCTGAGCCCGGCGTCCTCGGCGGCCGACATCAGGTTCCGGTTCTCGATCTTGAAGCTGAGCGCGGCGTCGAGGAGGTCCAGCACCTGCTGCCGCGGCCCGCCCCCGGCCGCGTCCGGCTCCTGCGCCTTCTCCTGCGCCTGCTGAACGGCCCGGTGCAGGGGCTCCATGCGCGAGGTGATCACGGCGGCGATCAGGCCGGCGCGGTCGCCGAAGCGGCGGAACAGGGTGCCCTTGCCCACGCCCGCGGCCGCGGCGATCTCGTCCATCGACACCGCCTGCGGGCTGCTGCTGGCGGCGAACAGGGCGTCGGCGGCGGCCAGGACGGCCTCCCGGTTGCGGAGTGCGTCCGCCCGCTCGGGGCGCTCGGCGCTGCCGGTGGCGCTGGTGCTGCTGGTGCGGCCGGTGCTGCCGGTGCTGCTGGTGCGGCCGGTGCGCTGGGCCACAGGTCCTCCTAGGTCGTCGGGCCGTCCCGGCCCCCGGGCATGATATGCCGCCGGTCGGCGCGGGTGACGGTCGCGCCGGGGCGGCGGCGCCCTCGCTCAGCCGTTCACCGGACCTCCCGCGCGACGAAGTCCCGGAACGTCCCCGGGGGCCGGCCGGTGAGGCGCTCGACCGTGTCCGAGGTGCGGTCCTCGGCGCCGTCGGCGATGGCCCGGTCCATTCCGGCCAGCATGGTGGCGAACTCGAGCGGGATCTCGGCCGCCCAGCGGTCGCGCAGCTGCTCGAAGGTCAGCTGCCGGTGCACGACGGGCCGGCCGGTGACCTCGGCGATGGTCGCGGCGGCCTCGTCGTAGCTCAGCGCCTGCGGGCCGGTGAGGACCAGGTCGGTGTTGGGCGCCTGCCGGTCGGTGAGGGCGCGGACGGCGACGGCGGCGATGTCCGCGGCGTCGACGAACCCGACGCGCCCCTGCCCGCAGGCCGTCAGGATGGCGCCGTCCGCGCGGATGGAACGGGCGTGCGGGGTGTCACCGGTGAAGTTCTGCATGAACCAGGAGGGCCGCAGCACCGCCCACTCCTCGAACAGCTCCGGCAGCACCTGGTGGACCTGGCCGACCGCCGGGCCGCCGGCGGGGATCGCGGAGGAGCTGAGCAGCACCGCGCGGCGTATCCCTGCCGCGCGGGCCCGGCGCAGGAACGGCACCATGACGGCGGCCGGGTCGGAGGAGCCGACGGGCGGGACGAGGTAGGCGCGGTCGATACCGTCGAGGGCCGCGTCCCAGGTCGCGGGCTCGTTCCAGTCGAACCGGACGCTCTGCGCCCCCTCGACCGGGGTGGCCGTACGGCTGGTGGCGCGGACGCGGTGGCCCTCGGCGGTCAGGGCGGCGGTGACGCGGCGGCCGGTGGTGCCGGTGGCCCCGGTGACCAGGGCGGCGCGGGTGGTGGTCATCGGTTCGTTCCTGCGAAGTCGGCGCCGGGCAGGGACACGGCGAGGGGGTTCCAGTAGTCGCGGCAGGAGGTGATGAGGCCGTCCTCGACCGTGACGACGGCGATGTAGGTCATCTCGAACGGGCTGTCGGTCTTCACCAGCCGGCCGACCCCGCGCATCTCCACCACGATCGTCCCGGCGGCCGTGGTCCGGTGGATCGTCACCTCGGGGAAGTCGTGCAGGTCGATGTGGTCGGGGTAGTCGCGCATGTAGGCGCCGACCGCGGCCTTCCCTTCGAGACGCCGGGGCCAGCCCTGGGGCGCGAAGGGGAATTCGAGGACGCCGTCCTCGTGCCACAGCTCCACCCAGGCGGGGACGTCCTTGTCCAGCAGCAGCTGCAGGCCGTGCCGGTAGAGCTCCGCGGGTGTCAGGGGGATGGTCATGGTCAGGGGTTCCGTTCTGCTCGACATCACGGCGGTCCCGGCCCGTCCGGCCGGGATACCGACGCACAAACGGACCGGCAGTCCGTATTACCTGAAGCATACGGACCGCCAGTCCACTTAACAAGGCGCCCCCGCCGGGCGGCGCACTCACAACCCACCGTCGAACCTGCCCGGCGCATCGAAGTCCCGCGCGGGAAGAGGAAGACGACTGACGGGCGCGACTCACCGAGCCACCTGCGCACCCCGCCGCACCGGCACCACGGATGAGGGGCGCGACCGACCCGGGCGGCACCGCTCGACCCGGCCCGTCAAGGACAGGCAGGCACAGCGGAGCTGAGCCGAAAACTGCTGGTCATCGCCCATCGCAGCCCGGCACCATGGCAGCATGGACACCGCCTTCACCCTGGCCTGGCAGCACGCCGTCGGACTCGTGCTCCCGGAGGACCTTCCGATGGCCGCGGCCGGACTCCTTGCCTGCGGGTACGACTCGCCCGCTCTGCGGGATCTCGCCGGACGATCCCGCAAGGACCGCGCATCCGAACTCGAAGGCGTCCTCGCTCGAGCTATGAAGGAACTCGGCGTCCGGACACCCGACAGCGACACGGCGGAGCGCTACCTGCTGCACCACCTGGCGGCCCGCCTGACCAGCGGCGACATCACCCCCGAAGCGGTCGCCGGCACGCTCTGGCACGGCATGGCGGACACGGCGACAGAGCCGGAGCTGCACTTCCTCCGGACCGCAACCGAGGAGGACCACCTGGACAGCCTCCGGGTCCACCGGCCTGCGGCCTTCGCCTCCTGGGAGAACCGGATGCGAGCCGCCGCCGGGCGCCTCGCAGCAGCCCAAGGAAGCCGTCCGGCAGACCCCTGGCACTGACCCGTCCACGCGTGACCCGTGGCACTCCTCGCCGGTCGACGCGGGGAGCCGGCGCGCGGGCGACCCGAAACACCGGGTGGCCGCCGACCCGGTCCACTCACCCCGGCCTCCGGCCCACCGATCACCGGAACGCACCCGCTTCCTGGCTACAGGTCAACCACCTTGCATCACAAGAGAGTTGGCTTGAACGCGTCTGCCGGTCCTCCGTGTCCGCTCCTTACGCTCCTGCTGAGCCCCGGCCACCCGGCCGGGAACATCTACGGGGGGTAGCGCTCATGCGCCTTCGCCATGCCTTCGTCGCCGCGGCGACCTCGGCGCTCACGATGACCACCACCGCCGCTGCCGCGGCCCCGGCCGCACCGGCCAACACCCGCTCCTGCAACTGGATCTACATCGGCACCGGGGCGAGCATCCACATCGGCGGCCAGTACGTCGGCCAGGTCGTCCAGCTCTACAACAACTGCGGCACCGCCGAGGCCCACTTCCAGTGGGACGAGACGTACCGCCAGACCCACACCACACTGGTGTACGTCGACCTCGAAGGGCCCTGGGGCAACGGCAGGGTGACCGTGAGCGGCCCGACCTCCTCCAAGAACGTGGACGCGTACGTGGACATCCACTCGGCCTCCCCGGACCAGTGGGGGACCTACGCAACGGTCAACGGCTGCATGGCCACCGGCACGATGCACGACTACGCCAACGGCGGCACGCTGTGGGCGTCCCAGGACGCATGGTGCTGACACCCGCGTGACGGTGGGTCCTCCGGAGTCACCTCCGAGGACCCACCGCCGCACCCCCGCCCTCGGACCGGACCGGCCCCGCAGCCGTCCGGCCGCCACGCCGCGGGATCGGCCGGAGTTCCGGGCCCGGCGTCCGCCGCCCCGCCGGGTGCGGTCCTGTGCGGCCGGGGTCGGGCCGTTTCGGTGGCGGACCGTCACGCCGCCTTCGGCGCAGCCGACCGCCCGTCGGCGCGTCGGCTCCACTCGGCGATGGTGGTGGTGGGCGATCCGAACAGGTCGTTCGCCTCGGCCGGGTCACCGGACTCGGAGGCGTTGCGGAAGTACGCCATGCTGTCGACCGCGCCGGCCAAGGCGGCGTCGCGGCCCAGCGCGGCGATCACGCGCAGCAGGCCGAGCGGAGCGGCGGCGACCTTGCTGCCGGGGTGGGCGATGGCACAGTACTCAGCCAGCGCTTCGGGGATGGACACGGCGTGGGGGCCGAACACCGTGAGGGTCCGGCCGACGGCCGCGCCGGTCCGGTGGGCCGCGCCGACCATCCGGGCGAAGTCGTCGGCGGCGAGGAAGTGGAAGGGCAGCCGCTGGCGCCCCGGGACGGTGGCCCGGGCGCCGCGCACGAAGGACGGCAGCGACTCCATGAACCAGCTCGGCCGGAAGATGGTGAAGGGGACGCCCCCGGCCTGGATCGCCTGCTCGGCGGCGAGCTTGGCCGCAGTGGCGGGGAAGTCGGCCCTCTCGGGCCGGACGGTCGACCCGGAGACGTAGGTCAGCAGCCGAACGCCCGCTTCCGCAGCCAGGCGGGCCACGGTGGCGGTGCCCAGGTGCTCGATCCGGTCGAAGTCCTGGGGCCGGGGGCCGCCTGCGATGCTGACGTGCACCCCCGTGCAGTCCTGCAGCGCTCTGCGCACGCTGTCGGGTGACTCGACATCGCCGGCCACGATCTCGTAGCCGGGGCCGAACCGGGCCCGGGCGCGCTCGGGGTCGCGGGCCAGGATGCGGACGGTGACGCCGTCGCGGTGCAGGTGGCGGGCGACGGGTCCCCCGCTGCGGCCGGTGGCGCCGATGACAAGGATGCGCTCCATCGGTTCAGTTCTCTCTCTGGTCGGAGTCGGTGTCGGAGTCGGTGTCGGGACGCGCCGCTTCCGCCGGGGCGGTGAGTTCCGGCATGTCGATGGCCGCGGCGACCGTGGCGAGCATGCCGAAGGCGAAGAACTGCTGGACCTCGGCGTGGCTCGCTCCGGAGGCGGCGCGGGCCTGCTCGACCAGCAGCCGGAAGTTGTCCCGCGCTCGGCCGCGGATCTCCTCGTCGGCTCCGGTGGCGATCCCTTGGAGCAGCATCAGCGGTTCGGACCGGGCGGCCAGCAGCCCCAGGTAGGCCTCGCCCATCGCGGCGAGCGCCTCATCGGCCGGGCGGGTGCCGACGGCGTCGGCGAAGGCCGCCGAGATCCTCGCCGTGATCTCGCCGAGTGCGGCGAGGAATAGCTCCTTCTTGCTGCTGAAGAGCCGGTAGACGTACGGCTGGGAGATGCCGACGCGGGCGGCGACCCGTTCGATCGACGCTCCGGCCAGGCCCCAGGCGGCGAACTCCTCGATCGCGGCGTCCACGATCTCCGCACGCCGGTCGGCGGCGCTGGCACGGGCGCCTCTGTTCTCGGTCATGGGTTATTAGTAACTACTTACTAATCTCGTGTCAATCCGAGGCCGCCGCAGCCGCAGAGGCGGCACCACCACGAAGCCATGCCCACGCGTCGCCGCAGGCCAGGCGGAACCGGAACCGGTCGGGGCGGACTCCGTCACCGAGAACCAGGCACCGGCCGCCGGCCGGAGCCGTGTCCGGACGGCCGGGGCATCGTTGGACCGAATGATCGATCTTGCCGGGAGAGGCACCCTGGCCCAGGGCGTCCGACTCGGGCCCAGCCGGAAGGACATGACGTGACGAAACTGAGTGCCAGGCGCACTCTGGTGGCAGCGGTCCTGTGTGGCCTGGCCATGGGGATGTCGGCTGTACCGTCGGGCGTAGCGGCAGCCGCCGGCGGTGGGCAGCCGAAGTACGAGACCAAGCCCTGCCCCGGCGACCAGCAGTACTACCCGGACCCCGATCCCACGAAGTTCTGGGAGTGCAGCAACGGCACCGCCTACCGCTTCGACTGCCCTGCCGGCCTGGACTGGGACACCGAGTTGCTCACCTGCAACTATCCCGACCAGGCGGGCGCCCGACCCGTACCGGCCCGACCCGCGCAGGTCGACGTCCGACCGGCTCCCTGAACGCGACGGACATGCGGGCCATGCGGGCCAGGCACGTGGTGGTGCGGCCCCGCCGCGCGGGTCAGGGTGCGGCGGGGCCTCGGGCGTCACGGCCGGGGATCAGGAGGCGGGTGCCGGCTGTTCCGGGGCCAGGGAGTTGCCCGCGGGGATGTGGCCGCAGTCGGAGGGGGCGGTGCGGCCGGCGAACCGGTCGTTCAGCCAGCCCAGGGCGAGGGGCGCCCAGACGACGGGCACGCCGACGTGGCTGAGCAGGTCGAACTGCTGGTACTCGATCGCACCGTTGCCGGTCGCGCAGTACTGCCGGGCGAGGGCCCGGACGTCGCCGGCGACCATCACGCCGTCGCCGGTGCCGATGCCCGCCGGGCTGCCGAGGGTTCCTTCCAGGACACCGCCGTTGCCCTGGGCGATGTAGCCGGGGACGGTCGGGGTGGCGGCGGAACCGAGGTTGATCCGGTTGACCGCGTCGAGGAAGGCCGGCACCGAGTTCGGGTCGGCGTACTGCGGCTTCGCCATCTTCTTCCAGGTCAGCCCGGGGTAGTGGCCGACGGCGTCGACGATCGACCCGTGTTCCAGCTGCTGGTAGACCGTCAGGCCGTAGTCGCTCAGGTACGGCTTGAGGTCGATGCCGAAGGAGCGGGAGACCCCGATGACCGCCATCGGGATGACACCGCTCCACGCCAGCGAGCCGTCCACGTACTTGAGGTTGTGGGCCGGGTCCACGAGCAGGCCGCCCTCGGTGAAGCCGACCAGCTTGCGGTTGACGTCGGGGGCGTAGGCGGGCGCGAGTGCGGCCGCCCAGCCGGTCGCGATCGCACCGCCGGAGTAGCCCATCAGGCCGAAGGCGGTGTCGGAGCCCAGACCGGTGGCCGCGGACCTGGTGGCGGCGCGGATCGAGTCGAGGGTGGTGGTCGCGTACTCCGGGCCGGCCGCGAAGTCCGCCGACTGCCCCTCGGTGTCCGGGATGACGAGGTTGTAGCCCTGCAGGAGCAGCGGCACCAGGAAGAGCGCCTCGGCGTTCGGGATGAGGCCGCCGAGGCTGAGGTCGCCGGCGACGGCCCGGGACGGGCTGTCCTGCGGGTCGAGGGAGTCGTAGAACGACTGGTACGAGACGGCCTTGCTGCCGTCCCCGGTCAGGCTTCTCACCACGGTGGTCACGTTGGCGGCGGGGCGGCCCTGGGCGTCGGTGGTGCGGTACAGCAGTTGGATCGCCCGCACCGGGGTGGGCAGCCCCAGGACGTGGTACGGCAGGGTCCGGGTCTTGAGCACGGTGCCCGGTTCGAGCGACGCCAGCGGCGTGCTGCCGTCGTAGGTGTAGAACGGGTCGCTCGCCGCCGTGGCCCGCGGTGCGGCGGATCCGGCGACGGCTGCGGCCGGCCCTGCGGTGGCGGCGACGGCCGTCGCGGCCAGGACGGCGGTGACGGCCGCGGACAGCAGCCGGGACGTGTTCTTGCGCATGACTCCCCCGGTTCGTGGGATGGGATCATCAGGATCTGGTGGCGGTGCGGGGTGCCGCGGGTGGCGCGGCCGTACGGAGGCACGAAGGGGTGACGTGGCGGGCGCGGAGAGCGCCGCACGGGAACGCGCCCCGGGCAGGTGACGACGGCACCGGGACGTCGGAACGTCAGAGCGTCACGGCGGCAGGACTGCAGGGCGCCAGGGCATCACGGCGTCAGAAGTGCCGGGGAGTCACGCCGTTTCGGCCTCGGGGCGGCAGGTGTGCCGGGCGGGCCGTGGCCGGCGGAGGCGGTGGGGTGGGGGTGGGGGCGCGGCGGCTGTTCGCGCGGGCAAGGCGGTCCTCCGGTACGTGGGGGTGTGGGGGGCCGGTGGATGGTGCGGTCGGGGTGTGCGCACCTCTGGTGGTCCAACCGGCAGGCGTGTTACCAACTGGTAAGTAACGTCCTGGAGAACATGATGACGACGTTACGGCGCCGTGTCCCCGGGCCGGACAACAGAGATTCGCGAGGTGGATTGTGACCGCATCCAACGCGGCGGGACGCGACCCGGCACCGCGGATCGGCGGACTCCCCGTCCACGAACGGCTCCGCGCCGCCGCGCCGGCCCTGGCACCCGCGGTGATGGCCCGGCTCGTCGAACGGCTCCCCGCCTACGGCGCGCTCCCCTCCGAGCAGCTGCGCGGCGAGATCACCCGGGAGGTGGACCGCGGGATCCGCGCCTTCACCGACGTGCTGCGCACCGGCGACCTGCCCGCGGACGCCGAACTGGCCCGGATCAGCGAGTCCTCGGCCAGACGCGCGGACGAGGGCGTGCCACTGGAGGCCGTGGTCGGGGCCTACCACTTCGGCGCGCAGGAGTGCGCGGAGCGGGTCCTCGCGGCCGCCGGGCCCGGCGACCTGCCGGACGTCCTGCTGGTCCAGCAGCGGCTGCTCGACTACCTCCGGCTGGTGAGCTGCGCGGTCGCGGCGGGGTACGTCCAGGAGCGCCAGGCGGCGCTGGGCGACGAGCAGGTCGCCCGGCAGTCCCTGCTGTCCCGGCTGCTGGAGGGCGGCGACGCCCGGGCCGTGGCCGACCGTGCCGGGCTCCCGCTGCCCGCCTGCTACCTGGTGCTGGCCATCACCCTCGGACCGCACCCCGACGAACTGCTGCCCGGCGTGAACCACGCCGTCGCCGCCCGCCGCAAACTACGGCGGCTGCGTAACGAACTGCAGCGCCGCACCACCGGCGTCCCGCTGTCCGCGCTGTCCGGGAACGGCGGGCTGGTGCTGCTGCCCTGCGACACCCCGCACGCCGACCGGCCCACCGCCGGGTCGCCGACCGCCGCCCTGGCCGGCCCGGAACGGGACCGGCTCGCCGCGCTGGTGGAGCACCTCGGCCGGGTGTGCGGCGCGGAACTGGTGGTGGCGGCGGCCACCGCCGCACCCGAGGGCGTCGCGGACGCCGCCCGGCTGGTGGGCGAGGTACGGGAGGTGGCGCAGGCCTCCGGCCGCGGACCGGGGCTGTACCTCCTCGAGGACGTGCTGCTGGAGTACCAGCTGAGCCGCCCGAGCCCGGCCAGGGACAGCCTCGCGGCGCTGCTGGCACCCCTGGCCGGGCGGGCCGAACTGCTCGGCACCCTGCGCGCCTTCCTCGCCTGCGGTCTCGACCGCCGCCGTACGGCCGCCCGGCTCCAGGTGCACCCCAACACCGTCGACTACCGCCTGCGCAAGGTCACCGACCTCACCGGCCTGGACGCCGCCCGCGGCGCCGACCAGCTCACCCTGCGCGCCGCCCTGGCCGCCCATGACACCACCCGGCTCGGCTGAGAGTCCGGGCGGCGGCCACGACCCGGCGGGAGCAGCAGTCCGACGTCCGCGACGGTCTCCCCGGCGGGCCGGAGATCGAAGCGCGTCCCGACCTGGTCGGGTTCCTGCCTATCGCGGCCGGGCTCGAAGTCGGCGCACCGGGGGCTCCGGGAATGTCCCTGGCACCGGCCCCGCGCCCGCGCCGCATCACATGGTCGGATCTCTCAGATCTTCATATGGAATAGCGTGAATTCCCGCACCGTACACGCACTTTGAGATCCGGATCCACCGGAGCATTTCGTGTACTCTCCATCCTGCCTGGTGCGAATTGACCCGAGCCGACCTGGAGATCGATGGACGCAGAGTCGAACCTTCTGTCGATTTTCACGCCGGAAGGCAGCCACGACCCCTATCCCGCGCTGGCCGAACTGCGCCGGACCCGTCCGGTCCACCTGAGCGAGACGCTCGGCTCGCACGTCCTGACCCGCTTCGCCGACTGCCAGCAGGTGCTCACCGGGCCCGAATTCCTGGTACCCGACCGGCAGTGGTGCGCGGAGGCGTTTCCCGACCAGCGGGACCGGCCGGCCGCGGAGTTCTTCTACTCCTCGCTGCTGGGTACCAACGGCCCCGACCACAGCCGGCTGCGCGGCCTGGTCGCGGGCGCGCTCGGGGCCCGGCAGATCGCCGTCCTGCGGGCGACCGCCGAGAAGATCACCGAGGAGCTGCTGGACGCCTTCGCGGACGCGACCTCCTCGGGCGGCACGGCCGACTTCCAGGAACTGGTGGGCCGTCCGCTGCCGGTCACCCTGATCGGCGCCCTGATCGGCGTGCCCCGGGCGGAGCAGGGCCGGTTCGAACGCCTCGGCCGGGGTGCGAGCCGGCTGCTGGAGCCGGTGCGCACCCCGGAGGACTGGGCGCGCGCCGACCGGGCCGTGGTGGAGCTGCGGGAGTTCTTCGGCACGCTGCTGCGCGAGCGCCGGACCCGCCCGGCCGAGGACTTCGCCTCGGCCCTGATCGAGCAGCGCCACGCCGTCGATCCGCCGCCGACCGACCGGGAACTGGCCGACCTGCTCGTGCTGCTGTTCGTGGCCGGCTTCGAGACCACCACAGCCCTGCTCGGCACGATGGTCCACACCCTGCTCAGCCACCCCGGCGAGGCCGCCCTGGTCCGGGACGATCCCGCGCTGGTCCCGGCCGCCGTGGAGGAGTCACTGCGGTGGGACTCCCCGGTGCTGCTGACGGAGCGGATCGCCGCCCGGCCGGTGGAGGTGGCCGGGGTGCCGGTCCCCCGCGGCGGTTCGGTGACCACGGTGCTCGCCGCCGCCAACCGCGACCCCGCCCGGCACCCGGAGCCGGACCGGTTCTCCGTCCGCCGGACCGACAGCAAGGCGCTCAGTTTCAGCGCGGGCCGGCACCACTGCCCCGGTGCGACGCTCGCCCGGACGGAGGCCGAGGCGCTGCTCGGCCGGCTGCTGCTCCGGTTCCCGGACCTCGCCCTGGCCGGCCCGCCCGTGCGGCGGTCCGCGCTCACCCTCCGGTCGTTCGACGACCTCCCGCTGACCACCACCGGCTGACGGCGAGGCCGCTCCCCGGAACCGCCACCCACCCCGTCCCCGGCCTGCCACCCCGTCCCCGGGCCGCCACCACCGTCCTGTCCATCCGTCCCCGGCCGCTTCCCGAGAAGGTCCGTGATGAACTACCTGCAGCTCGAACGCGCCACCCTGGAGACCTTCATGCCGGGGCTGGACGGGCAGCTCGCCCGTCTCCCGCTGGCGGAGCTGGAACGCGCCCCCAGTCCGGCCGTCCGCGCGTTCCGGGAGGCCGGCGGTCCGGCGCTGCTGGTGCCCGCGCAGCACAACGGCGCCGGCGCGAGCGCGCTGCAGGCCGTCCGGGTGCAGCGGGCGATCGGGGCGCGCTGCCCGTCGCTGGCGGTGGCCACCACCATGCACCACTTCTCCGTCGCCGGCCTCGCCGAGGCGGCCAAGTACGGCTCCGGTCTCGAGGGCGTGCTGCTGGAGTCCGTGGCCGGGGAGCGGCTGCTGCTGGCCTCCGCCTTCGCCGAGGGCAACTCCGGGCAGAACATCCTGCGCCCGCACATCACCGCGCGGCGGCGAGGCGGCCGGATCGTGCTGAACGGCCGCAAGATGCCGTGCAGCCTGGCCCGTTCGATGGACCTGCTGACCGCGTCGGTGCTGCTCGCGGACGAGGACGGGGTCGAGCGGCTCGCCATCGCGCTCGTCCCGGCCACCTCGCCCGGTCTCGAGGTGCGGCCGTTCTGGCGTACGCCGGTGCTGGCCGGCGCGGAGAGCGAGCAGGTGGTGCTGACCGACGTGGAGGTGGACCCGGAGCAGGTGGTGCTCACGGATGTCACCGCCGACGCCGTGCCCGACGCGCTGAACGTGGCCGGGTTCCTCTGGTTCGAGCTGCTGCTGACGGCCGGGTACCTGGGCGTGGCCGGCGGGCTGGTCGAGCGGGTGCTCGACCGCCCCGGCGGCGGGCCGGACGATCCCGCCGCGTACACGGTGGACGTCGGCGCCGCGATGCTCGCGGTGGAGGCGGTCGCGCGAGCGATGGAGAGCGAGCCGTGGACGGACGCGCTGCTGGTCCAGGCGCTGCACGCCAGGTACGCGGCCCAGGACGCGATCGCCCGCACCACGGCGGCCTGCCTGGCGGCGCTGGGCGGCATGGCGTTCATCGGGTCGCCGGAGGGCGCGTACCTCGCCGCGGCCGCCGGCGGACTGGCCTTTCACCCGCCGTCCCGCGCCCGGATGGCGGGGCCGCTGCGCGAGTTCCTCGACGGCCGTCCGCTGCGCATCGGGTGACGCCGTCCGTACCGGGTGGCGGGCAGTCCGCCGCCGACGACCGTGAGCAGGTGACCGCAGTGCGGCGAGAAACCCCGGCAGCACCGGCAGCACCGGAGGTCCCCCGTCCGGGGTACCGGGTCGAGGTGGTGTCCGGTGTCGATGCGCTGCCGCCGGGGCTCTGGGAGCGGCTGGCGCCCGGCGACGACCCGATGTGGTCCCGGTCGCTGTTCACCGCGATGGAGTGCTCCCGGATCGGGCCCGACTCGTACGCCTACCTGGTCGTGCGGGAGGACGCCGGGGTGGCCGCGGTGCTGCCGCTGTGCCTGTTCCGGGACGTGCGGCTGGACGACGTGGTGGGTCCGCGCGAGCGGCGGCTGCTCGCACCGGTCCGGCGCCTGTTCCCGCGGCTGCTGCGGGTGCCGATGCTCTTCTGCGGGAACCTGCTCGGGCAGGGGCACGTCCTGGCGGACGGCCGTCAACCGCCCGAGGTCTGGCGGCTGCTGGTGGCGGGCGTCCTCGACCTGGCGCGGCGCGAGCGGCTGGGCACGGTGGTGTTCAAGGACTTCACCGCGGCCGGGCTGGCGCCCCTGCGCGCCGCGCTGGACGACGCCGGGTTCTTCCTCCTGCCGAGTCTGCCCGACACCGAACTCCGGTTGGGGCACGACTCGTTCGAGGAGTACCTGGGCGCTCTGCCGGCCAGGCCGCGGCGCAACGCCCGCAGCAAGATCCGCAAGTTCCGGGCCCACCCGGGGCTGCGGACGGAGGTCCGCGAGGACTTCGCCGACCTGCTGCCGGAGATCCTCGGCCTCTACCGGCAGGTGATGGACCGGGCCGACCAGACCCTGGAGGTGCTGGACTCCTCCTTCCTCGCCGCCGTGCACGCGGCTCCCGGGCCGCGGCGACGGCTGGTGGCCTGCTTCGAGGGCGAGCGCCTGGTCGCCTTCCTGCTCTGCCTGTTCGCGGGGACCGGGGCGGCCGGCGCCCGGATCGGCCTGGACTACCGGATCGCCCACCAGGCGCGGCTCTACCACAACGTGCACTACGCGGCGATCCGGCTGGCCATCGAGTCCGGCTGCGACCGGATCCGCTTCGCCCAGACCGCGTACCGGCCGAAGGTCGAACTCGGCTGCGACCTGGTCGAGCAGTGGTACGCGATGACGCACACCCGCCGGCTCCCCCGCGCCGTCCTGCGGCGGCTGCTGCCCCCGGCCCTGGCCGCCGCACGCGCCGCCGCGCTCGGCCCCCACCTCCCGCCCGCGGGCGCCGACCCGCTCGGGCCCGACGAAGAAAGGCCTCCCCGTGCCACGAGTTGACGTCGAACTGCAGATCGCCGTCCCGCCCGACGCCGCCTGGGCGGCGGTGGTGGACGTGGAGAGCTACCCGCACTGCATGGAGAGCGTCGAGTCGGTCGTCGTCACCGAGCAGCCCGACGACCACCACCGCACCACCACCTGGGCCGTCCGGCTGGAGGACTCCATCCTGCGGTGGACCGAGGCCGACCGGCTCGACCCGGGCGCCCGCCGCTTCGACTTCCACCAACTGACCGGCGACCTGGGCGAGTTCGTGGGCCACTGGGCGGTGGAGGCCGCGCCCGGCGGCGGCAGCACCGTCTCGCTGCACGTCGACTTCGACATCGGCATCCCGCTGCTCGCCGACATGCTCAACCCGGTCGCCTCGCGGGCCCTCACGGAGAACGCCGCACAGATGCTCGCCGCCCTGGAACGGCGCCTGCTGGCGCAGGCCGCCCCCGAGCGGACGCGGGCGGACGCGCCGAGCGCCGATGCGCGGACCCCCGGGCCGCAGTCGCCGGCCCTCCTGGAGGCCGCACCGTGACCGCCGACACCGCGAGCACCGACACCGTGGCCGCCGACCCGGTGAGCGCCGACACGCTGGCCACCCCCGGATCGACCACCGGATCGGCCATGGGACCGGCCCCCGGCCCCGCCGCCTCCCTGACCTTCGACCGGCTGCGCCGGCACCTGTCGCCGAAGCTCGCGCTGACCGGCGGTTTCACCGGTCGCGGTGCCGTCGAGGCGGGCGCCGAGGGCTGCCGGGTCACCCTCTCCGACGGCCGGTCCGCGCTCGACTTCGGCTCGTACGCCGTCACCCTGCTCGGGCACCGCCACCCGGCCGTGGCGGCCGCCGTCCGCCGTCAGCTGGAGACCATGCCCACCTCGACCCGGAGCCTGGCCAACCCGGTCGCGGCCGAGGCGGCCGCCTGCCTGGCCGAGTACCTGGGCGGCGCGCTGCCCAAGGTGTACTTCGGGCTGAACGGCGCCGACGTGGTCGAGGTCGCGGTCAAGCTGGCCAGGCTCGCCACCGGGCGCAGCAGGGTGGTGGCGGTCGAGGGCGGGTTCCATGGCAAGTCGGCCGGCGCGCTGGCGCTGACCCACCACCCGCTGTACCGGCGCGGGCTGCTGGGCTGCGCGGCGGACGTGGTGCACGTGGACCCGGCCGATCCCGGCGCCGTGCTCCGGGAGGTGCGCGCCGCGGAGGTGGCCGCCGTCGTCCTGGAACCGGTGCAGGGCGAGAACGGCGCCGTCCCGCTGCCGGCCGAGGTGCTGCGGCGCTGGTGCGCGGATGCCCGACGGGCCGGCGCCTTCGTGATCGCGGACGAGATCCAGTGCGGGCTGCGCCGCTGCGGCGAGCGCTCGGTCGCGCTCGCCGCCGGGCTGCCGGTGGACGCCGTACTGCTGGGCAAGCCGCTGGGCGGCGGCGTCGTCCCGCTGTCCGCGCTGGTCTGCTCCGAGCGGCTGTACGCGCCGCTGGCGGCCGATCCGTTCCTGCACTCCGCCACCTTCGGCGGGCACCCGCTCAGCTGCGCGGCGCTGCCCGCCGCCCTCGAGGCGATCGAGGAACTGGCCCCGCACGGTCAGCGGCTGTCGCTGCTGCTGGACACCGCCCTGGACCGGCTGCGCGCCGACCATCCGCGGGTGGTGCGGGCCGTCCGCGGCGCGGGTCTGCTGCGCGGGATCGACCTGGCCTCCGCGCAGGCCGCGGGCACGGTGCTGGCCGAACTCGCCGGCGCCGGCCTGCTGGTCTCGCCCTGTCTGAGCCGGCCCACCACCATCCGGCTGCTGCCGCCGCTGGTCAGCACGGCGGGCGACCTCGCGGAGGCGGCCCGGATCCTCGACGCGGCGTTGGCGGCGGCCGACCGCTGGCCGGGGGCCTCCCCTGAGCCCGCCACCGGCACCGCCACCGCCACCGGCACGGAAGGAACGACGGACATGCCCACTCGCGAAGAACTGTCACTGCTGGTCAGGACGGTCATCTCGGACGTCCTCGGCACCGAGGCCGAGGAGGTCCGCGAACAGACCAGCCTCGAGGTCGACTTCGGCATCGACAGCCTGGAACTGATGGAGGTCGGCGCCCGGTTGGAGCGTTCCCTCCGGCTGCGGATCGAGGTCGAGGACCTGACCGCCGCGCAGACCGTCGGCCAGGCCATCGACCTGCTCCAGGCGCGTACGGCGGGCCGCTCATGACCCGCCGGCACCGCTCCGGCGGCCACCGGGTGGCCGTGACCGGCATCGGCCTGAAGTCGCCGGCCGGCAACGACCCGGAGGCGGCCTACACCGCGGTGCTGAAGGGCGGGTCCACCGCGGTGACCGTGCCCCGTCTGATCGAGGCCGACCTGCCGGTCCACTTCGCCTGCCTGGTACCGGAGTTCGATCTCGACGCCTACCTCACCCGCCGCGAGTCGCGCCAGATCGACCGGACCACCCGGCTCCTGCTGTGCGCCGCCACCGATGCCGTCGAGGACGCGGGGCTCCCGGTCGGCCTCGCGCCGGAGCGGGTCGGGGTCCAGATCGGCACCGGGATCGGCGGCCTGCCCAGCATGGAGGAGGTCACCCTCAGCCACGCCGCCCGCCCCAGGGACATGCCGGTCCACACCGTGCCCAGGACCATGGCCAACTCGCCGGCCACCCGGCTGGCCATGCGCTACGGGTTCCAGGGGGCCTGCACCACGTACGCCAGCGCCTGCGCCAGCGGTACCACCGCCGTCGGCGAGGCCGCCCGCAAGATCCGGTACGGCGACCTCGACGCGGCGCTCGCCGGCGGCACCGACTCGGCGGTCACCACCGTGGTGATGGGCGCCTTCGCCCGGATGCGGGCGATGTCCGTACGCAACGCCGACCCGGAGCTGGCCAGCCGTCCCTTCGACAGCGACCGGGACGGCTTCGTGATGGCCGAGGGCGCGGCCGTCCTGGTCCTCGAGCGGTGGGACCTGGCGCACGCGCGCGGCGCCCGGATCTACGGCGAGGTGGCCGGGTTCGCCGACAACTGCGACGCCTCCCACATCGTCGCCCCGACCGAGGACGGCGCGACCGCGGGCCGCTGCATGCGGCAGGCCCTCGCCGACGCGGGCCTGTCCACCGCCGACATCGGCCACATCAACGCCCACGGCACCTCCACCGTGCTGAACGACCGGGCCGAGGCCCGGGCGATCGAACGGTGCTTTCACGGCCAGTCGCCGCCGGTGACCGCCGTCAAGGGCGTCACCGGCCATCTGATCGGCGGCTCCGGCGCACTGGAGGCCGCGCTCGCCCTGCTGTGCGCCGCCCGCGGCACCGTCCCGCCGATCGCCAACCTGCGGGCCAGCCCGGAGGCCGACCTGGTGGACCTGGTGGTCGGGTCGCCCCGCAGCATCGCGCCCGCCGCCGTCCTGTCCAACTCCTTCGGCTTCGGCGGCCAGAACGCCTGCCTGGTCCTCGTGCCGGCCGACCCGGGCATCCTCCCCTTCCCCGGCTCCGCGCTGCCTCCCCGTACGCCCCAGCAGAGATGACACCCATGCGAATCCTTCTCACCGGAGCCACCGGAGTGGTCGGCGCCGAGGTCGTGCACCGGCTCGGCCCGGACTGGGCGCCCCCCGGCCACACCCTCACCCGGGTCGCCCGCCGGGCCGCGGACGACACCCTGGTCCGCTGGCGGATCGGCGCCGAGCCGCCGCCGGCCGAGCTCGCCGGGCACTGGGACGTCATCGTGCACTCGGCCGCCACCACCCGGTGGACCCTCGGCCGCGAGGAGGCGGTACGGGCCAACATCGACCCGCTGCGGGCGGTGCTGGCCCTCGCCGACCGCGGCACCCACCTGGTCCACCTGTCCACCGCGTACGTCGGCGGGGTCCGCAATCCCGAGGACCTGCGGGGAGCGGAGTTCGAGGGCTACCGCAACGGCTACGAGTGGTCCAAGGCCAGGTGCGAGGAGGTCGTGCGTACCGAGCATCCCGGGCCGCTGACGGTGGTGCGCCCGCCGCTGATCGTCGGACGCCGCGGCTCCGGCGAGATCTCCCGTTTCTCCGGCCCGTACACCATGCTCCAGGCCCTGGTGTCCGGGTTGGCGGCCGTGGTGGTCGGCGACCCGGGCGGCTACGCCGAGATCAGTCCCGTCGACGAGGTCGCCGAGGCCGTCGCCGCGGCCGCCCTCGCCGAACCGCCCGGCACCCCGCGCACCGAGGTGATCGCCGCCGGCCCCGGCAGCCTGACGCTGGACACCCTCCTCGACACCATCTGCCGCACCCTCAACGAGGTCCGGCAGGCTGCAGGTGTGCCGCCGATCGAGCGGCCGCGGATCGTCCCGGGCGACAGCTGGGACCGCTTCTTCCTGCCGCTCGCGGACCGGTACCTCTCCCCGGTGCAGAGCCAGGCG
This sequence comes from Kitasatospora sp. NEAU-CNBT7, assembly GCF_057220535.1. Classification (NCBI taxonomy): domain Bacteria; kingdom Bacillati; phylum Actinomycetota; class Actinomycetes; order Kitasatosporales; family Streptomycetaceae; genus Kitasatospora; species Kitasatospora sp. NEAU-CNBT7. The sequence continues at coordinate 115,766 of NZ_JBXQQB010000010.1, forward strand.
GTCAAACTGCTCGCCATGTTCCAGAGCTACACCAGCATGGGCCGGCCCTTCACCCCCACCCGGACGGTCACCGACCCCGCCGCCGTGATGGCGGCCGCCGTCCGCCACTGGGCCGCCGCCCGTCCCCGCCTGGCCCTGGCCGCACCCCAGCCGTGGACGCTGATCGACGACCGCGCCCAACCGGTCGGTGCGTGACGGCGGGCCGGAGGCCAGGGCCCCTCTTATCGAACATGCGTGCGATACGCTGTGCGCAGCTCGGCGGAAGGCAGCCGTGCGCACGACAGCAAGGGGGCCCACGCATGCCGGACAGTGACCTGAAGCAGCAGCTCGCCGCTCGTTTCGTCGAGGTCAACGGCGTCCATCCGATGACGGAGGCCGACGACGCCTACGTCAGCGGGCAGTTCGTCGCCCTGGAGGAGCTGTGCGCGGCCCTGGGGCACTCCGCCGACGCGACCCGTCGGCTGATGCTGGCGGGTCTGCTGCCGCTGCCGGGGTACCTGCGTTCGGACGGCGCGGAGATGGTGCCGTCGGACCTGTTCGCGCTGGCCGAGGAGGCGGGCGGGACGGACCGGCTGGAGGCCTGGTTCGTCGCCCACTGGGCGGATCCGGCGGACGGCCGCTCGGAGTGGGCGGCCTACCTGAGCGGGCAGTACGTGTGCCTGCACTCGGTGACCCCCGCGACCATCCGGCGCAAGGGCGCACTGACGGCCGCGATCGGTGCGGCGCCGGACGAGTCCGACGCCGGGTCCGCACCGTGGTCGTCGCGGCTGCACGCGCTGATCGACGAACTGGACGGGCTGGAGCCGGCGTTCACCGCCTACGACCGCCTGCGCTTCGGCGGCCCGACCTCCCGCGACGTCTGCATCGACGGGATGCGGGCACGCTTCCCGCGCCCCGCCGAGCGCCGCTAGTCCCGCCGCTGGTCCCACCAGTGGTCCCGCCGCCGGGGCCGGGCGGCGGGACCACCGGCGCTCACGCCTCGGCGGCCTTCAGCCGTTCGAGGCCGTCCAGCAGCAGGTCCAGCGCGAATTCGAACTCGGCCTGGTCGTCGCAGGCGCCCACGGTCGAGGCCGCGTCATGTCCGGCCGCCGCCCCGGCGATTTCCGCGATGTGCGGGTAGGTGCGCGCCAACTGCCGGACGAGCGCGGGATCGGGGGCGGCGCCGGTGTCGTCGAACAGCTCCTGACTGAAGCCGAGCAGCCTGCTGCCCATCGCGTGCATCGCGTGGTGCGTGAGGGCGACGGAGAAGCCTCCTGCCCTGAACATGCCGGCCATCGAGTCGAGGTAGCCGAGCAGCGCCGGCGGCGGCGCGGTGCGCGACTCGATCACGCGGGCCGCCCAGGGATGCCTGCGCAGCGCCCGGCGCGCCCCGAGGATGCGCGCCCGCATCGCGCTCTTCCATGCGCCCGCCCCGGGCGGGCCGATCTCGGCGACGACGAGATCCACCATGCCGTCGAGGAGTTCGTCCTTGTTGGCGACGTGCTTGTAGAGCGCCATCGGCACCACGCCCAGCTCCTGTGCGAGCTTGCGCATGCTCAGCACGTCCGTTCCGGCGGCGTCGGCGAACGACACCGCCGCCTCCAGGACCCGCTGCCGGCTCAGTGGGGCCCGGCGCTCCCCGTCCGTTGACTGGTTCACCTTGACGAGTGTACGGCGTACACCTATGGTGTGCCAAGGTGTACGCCGTACACCCCAGGGGATGGGGAGGCCGCATGGACACGGACCGGCAGACGGACGGACGGACAGCCAGACGGACGGAAAGGGGGACGGACAGGTGGACGGACCGGCGGAACGGCGTGGCCGCGGGGGTGCTGTTCCTGGTCACCGAAGTGACCGCGATGGCCGGACTGGCGCTGTACCGGCCCCTGCTCGGCGGCTCGGACTACGTGCTCGGCGCGGGTGCCGACGGCCGGGTGCTGCTCGGCGCGCTGTGCGAAGTGGTGCTGGCGCTGGCGGTGGTGGGCACCGGGGTGATGCTCTTCCCGGTCCTGCGGCGGCAGCACGAGGGGGTCGCCCTCGGCTACGTCTGCGTCCGACTGCTGGAGGCGGTCGTGATCGTCCTCGGACTGGTCAGCCTGCTCGCGGTGGTGACGCTGCGCCGGGACGCGGCGGCGCACGGCACCGACGCCCCGCCCTTGGCCGCGGCCGCCCGGGCCCTCGTCGCGGTCCACGACTGGACCTTCCTGCTCGGCCCCAACCTGGTCCTCGGCGTCAACACCCTGCTGCTGGCGGCCCTTCTCCACCGCGCCCGGGTGGCACCCCGGGCGATCACCGTCCTCGGACTGGTCGGCGGGCCGCTGATCTGCGCCTCGGCGGTGGCCGTGCTCTTCGGCCGCTACGCGCAGCTCTCCGGCCCGGGCACGGCCGCGGCCCTGCCGGTCTTCGCCTGGGAGGTGTCCCTCGCCCTCTGGCTCATCATCCGCGGCTTCCGCACCCGCACGACCGCCCCGACAACCCGGCCGCGACACCCGGACGCCTCCCCGGTGCTCCCCTGACCGCGCTCACACTGGCGCCCGGGGCGACCGAACCCCGGCCCTGGCCCGGCGCAGCACGACCGCGCGGCCAGGAGGGGCCCGTGCCACTCCGGCGTCTCGACCAGATCGACGACCGCCACCGGAGCACCCACCAAGAACCGACCCCCGGCATGGGACAGTTGCGCGAACGGCACCGCCGCCGTCACCGGCCGTCCTGCCGCCACCAAGGCGAGCGCCAAGGGCGGACGCGCAACAGCCCGGCCTCACCGGCCACCCACGCCCGGCAAGGAATGCAGCCGTCTCTACCATCAGCGCATGACCGATGTATCGACTCTGGCCCCGTTCCGCCTGGACGTGGACAGCGGGCCCGATCCCTCTCACTGCCTCTACTTCATCGAGATGGACCAGGTCGCCGACGTGTTCGAGGAGCACGGCGCCGAAGGCAACGGTCATGGTTGGGAGAGCCTGGCCGAGTCCCTGGTCCGCTCCCACCTGCCCAAGCACGTCGACAAGCTCCACTTCGGCTCGGAGGGTGACACCTTCGTCGTCACGGGACCCGACCTGGAAGCCCTCACCGAGCTGGCTGTCCTTCTGCACTCCGCCTTCCACGACCGTGAACTCCTCAGCCACTACATCCGGGCCGCCGACCCGCGCCTCCTCGACCGACCGCAGCCGTGAACGCGGCGGGCCGGTGGAACCCGCAGGACGGCCGTCCCGTGGCCTGTGTCGGCCTCCGCCCCTACCGAAAGGGCTCCGTGAGTCCTGATGGCCCACGACGGTGGGAACCACAAGAAGCACCCGGCGATATCCGTCCGCGCCCAACGGCTCCTGGACGGTGGCGGGTTCCACGTCACCGCCCTCGACGCGGCCGGTGTCCGTCGATGCCTCACCGGTCCTGCGGGCGGCGCCGTCCACCGCCCGCAGGAAAACGCCTGTCCCGGGCGGCAGCCGCTGGGTAGAGTGCGTCGCCGTGTCCCGTACCGTGCACCACGTCACCTACTCGGCCGCCACGAAGCGGCTCCCGAAGAGGCGTCTCCCCGCCGGGCCGGCCACCTCCTGGTGGCGCGTGGTCAGCGCGTGGGACCTGCGCTACCCCGCCGAGGCCGCCGTCGCCGCCGGGACGGCCGGGAGCCGCCGGGTCCCCGCCCAGGTACGCCGGCAGGTGGTCGTCCGCGAGCTCGTCCACGCGAACACGCACGATTCGACCGCCACTGACCGGCGGATCCACGAACGGCGCGCCCGGGCCGCCGAGCGCGCCGCCCTGCGCCGCGCCCTCGACGCGGCGGTCGCCGGTCCGCACGCCGACAGCGACGGCAGCAATGGCAGTGACGGCAGTGACGACACCGTGGTGCCGCCGACCCGGCACCGGCACCGGGTCCACTGGGAGGCGTAGCTCCCCCGTCCGTCGTCACGCCCCGTCCGTCGCGCCCCCGTCCGCCGCCTCCCGCCACGCCGCGGCGCGACCTGACGTACACCGAGAAGCCCACCGAATGGACCAACGGAGACGACGTTAACGGTTGCTAACATGAGCTTGCGCCCCGCCCGGAGCGCCGTGCGCCGAGGTAGCGAAGACGAGGAAGCCATGGCCGCCGAGCTCGAGGTCACCTACCAGGGGACCGTGTACCCGTGGCACTGCGACCACATGGGACACATGAACGTCATGTGGTACGTGGGCAAGTTCGACGAGGCGACCTGGCACCTCCTCGCGGGCCTCGGCATCACGCCCAGCTACCTGCGCGACCACAACCGCGGCATGGTCGCGGTGGACCAGCGGATCTCGTACCGGCAGGAGGTGCGGGCGGGCGACCTCGTCGTGGTCCGGTCGGCGGTCCTGGAGGTGCGCAGCAAGGTGATCCGTTTCGTCCACCGGATGGAGAACGCGGAGACCGGTGAGGTCGCTGCCGTCACGGTGCTGACCGGGGTGCATCTCGATCGGGAGACCCGGCGTTCCTGTGATCTGCCCGAGGAGCAGGTGGCCCGCGCGCGCAAGGCGCTGACCGACTACGACCCGGGCATCTGACCGCGGGGCCGGCCGCTGAGGGGACATTGTGGACCCGCTACTCGCCCGTTCGGGGGATCCGGATTGCTGCTCAGCCCCTTGGTGAGTGAATCGGTGGCCGATCCGGCGGAGGATTCGGGACCAGGGGGCGCACGCCCTCTCGCCGCCGCCAGGTGAAAGAAGGCACCGCATGCACCGGTTCCACCGGACCGAAGCCGGTCGGACCGAGGCCGCCCGGAGCGGGAATCCGGCCTGGACCCCGGCGTCGCCGCTCTCCGCCGAGCAGTTGAGGCGGCTCGGGGCGCACGGATCGGAACACCGCGCCGCCGCGGACCAGGTGCTCTTCGCGGCGGGCGACGCGGCCTACGACTTCTTCGTCGTCCTCGAAGGGGCGGCGGACGTCGTGGAGCGGTTCGGCGAGCCGGACGAGCGCCTTATCGCGTCGTACGGGCCGGCGGAGTTCCTGGGCGAGCTCGACATGCTGACGGGCGAGCGGGCCCGGTTCACCGGTGTGACCAGCGGCCCCGGCCGGGTGCTCCGGGTCCCGCTGGAGCGGATCCGCACGCTGGTGTCCCAGGACGCGGACCTCAGTGAGCACATCCTGCGGACGTTCCTCGCGCGCCGGGCCAACCTGGTGCGCAAGGGCGCCGGGCTGACGCTGATCGGCTCGCGGTACGACGAGCGGTGCCGGGCGCTCATGCAGGCATTCTCGGCCAACCGGATGGGCGTGACCTGGATCGATCTGGAGGAGCAGCCCGACGCCGAGGCGCTGTTGCGGGAGCTGCGGGTGCCCGTGGCGGACCTGCCGATCGTCCTGGTGCCCGGCCGTCCGCTGCTGCGCAATCCGCTGCCCGCCGATGTCGCCGCCGAGTTCGGGGAGCCGCCGGCCGGCCCGGGTGGCGACGGCGGCCGGGACTCCTGCGACCTGCTGGTGGTCGGCGGCGGCCCGGGCGGCCTGGCGGCGGCGGTGTACGGGGCGTCGGAGGGGCTGCGGACCGTGCTCCTCGATGCGGCCGCGTTCGGCGGGCAGGCCGGCACGTCGTCGAGGATCGAGAACTACCTCGGCTTCCCGGCCGGGCTCTCCGGCGCCGAACTGGCCGCCCGCGGGGTGATCCAGGCGACGAAGTTCGGGGTCGGTCTGCACCGCAACGCCCGCGCCACCGCGTTCGCGAGCGACCGGGGCCTGCACACCGTCACCTGCGAGGACGGACGGTCGTTCAGCGCACGTGACGTCATCGTCGCCACCGGGGCCCGCTACCGGCGGCTGGCCGTCCCCGGCGTCGAGGCCTGGGAGGGCAACGGCGTCCACTACGCGGCCACGGTCGCCGAGGCCGCGAACGCGGCCGGGCGGCCGGTCGCGGTGATCGGCGGCGCGAACTCGGCGGGCCAGGCGGCCGTGTTCCTGGCCCGGACCTCGGATCCGGTGCACCTGCTGGTCCGTGGCGAGGACCTCGACCACTCCATGTCGCGGTACCTGATCGACGCCATCGCCTCGAACCCGCGGATCCGGGTGCGGCTCCGCACGGAGGCCGTCGGCCTCACGGCGGACTCCTCGGTCACCGGCCTGGAGGTCGTCGACCGTGCCACGGGCCGGCGCTCCGCGCTGGCGGTCGCCGCGGTCTTCGTGTTCATCGGCGCGACCCCCTGCACGGACTGGCTGGACGGCCGACTGGCCACGGACGCAAAGGGTTTCGTCCTCACCGGGCACGACCTGGACACCGGTCCGGACACCGGCCTGACGGGCCGTCGCGCGCCGCTGCCGTTCGAGACGAGCGTCCCCGGGGTGTTCTGCGTCGGCGACGTGCGGAGCGGAAGCGTCAAACGCGTCGCGACGGCGGTCGGTGAGGGCTCCGCGGCGGTCCGGCTGGTCTTCGATCGGCGTCGGGCCGACGGGACGGGCCTCCTCTGCCCGTAGCCGCTCCCCCGCGTTGCACGGCGTCAGCGGCCCGGTCCGGCGCTCGCCCGTCGCTCAGTACCCGGCGAGCCAGCCGACCCTGCGCAGCGTCGGCACCAGCCGGGTGAGGACGTAGGCGAGAACGGGGGTGTAGGTGTCGTCGGCATCGAAGTGAATCTCGTGCTCACCCCGGCCGGGCTCCCCCGATCGGGGATCCACCGGGGAAGCCAGGCTGACTCCCGAGGCACCGAGAAGCTGTGCGAACCAGGCCGCGTTGCAGGCGGTGACGAGCTCCTGAACGGTGACGGACCGCCGACGGCGTGGCCGATCCCTGCTGTCGTCCGGGACGGCGAGGTAGGCCAGGATTCGGCGGCGGTCGGCGTTCACCGGATGGATGCCGGCGCGCTCGCGATTGAACAGCTGGGTGAGACGGGCCGGCATCTCGGGCAGCGTCTCGGTGCGGTGCAGGACGACATCGCGCTCGCCGTTGGTCCAGGCGGTGTCGCGAACGACGAGCGAGGGTCGACCGGGTATCTCCAGATCCCAGCACGTCACCGAGCCCGTGCTTGTCTCACCACGGCAGGTTCGACCGTCGACGAAGAGTTGATCCGGGTGTTCCGCGAGCGTGAAGACCATGGGCAGACGGCCATCTCCGGGTTGCTGGTTGCTCAGAGTTGTTTGATCGTACTGCGCAGCCCGAACCACCGGCCCCGCTCCCGGAATACGGTCGGAACAGATCAAACTCGACATCCGAACCGACGCTTCGACCTCTCCGAACGCTGGTGTTCCGCTCCTCTGCAGCCTGCAAGGAACCTCACGATCTCGCTTCTCAGCGCAGGCGGCACATCGGCCTCGGCCAACTTCGAGACGATCAGGCAGACCTCCCTGCGGAGTTCGGGGAGCTCGTCCCAGATCCCCGCCTTCCTGGTGAGGACGGCGGTCAGTAGATCGCCCTCGTACATGTCGCCTTCCGCCATCGGGTCCGGGCCGAGGATCTCCACCGCCAATGGCAGAAGAGGGACGAGGCCGACGTCCTGCCCGATCAGCAGACGCAGGTCTTCGACGGTCAGCTCGCCGATCGGCTTGCCCCGGAGCTCGCGCACGGCCGCCATCAGCCGGGTCTCGTCCACCGACCGGACCGGCCGGCGGTGACGCTCGAGCTCGTCAAGAGAGCGGTCACGGTTCACAGGTCGAGTCATCGACCGGTCCTCCTCCGGCAGAGCGCAGTCGTTCAACGGTGGTCGTAGAGCCAGTCGCCCGGAATCCGGTCGCGCAGGCGGTCCAGGTCTGCTTCGGTGCGGCCGCGGGCCAGGACGGCCATGCCGTCGTCGACACGCAGGAGGACGTCCCGGCCGAGGAACCAGAGGCTCGCGGGCTCGTCCTCGCCGACAGGGTAGGCCGGGAACGACAGCTGGACGCAGAACTCCTCCAGCTCCTCGGCAGTGTTGTCATCGGCCTCCAGGAAGTCGCACGACCCACCACCGGCCTGCACGGCCTCGGACAGAACGATCTCGACGAAGCAGAGCGAGAGGCGTTCCAACCAGCTCTCCCACCGTTCGGCGGACTTGTCGGCGAGGTCCGCCCGGATGAACACCGCCGGATCGTCGTCCCGGAGGTCGTCGAGGAGAACTCCCCACGAGGAGGCTCCTTGGTTCTCGTGCCGGAAGACCAACGCCTCCTGGGCACTGTCGACATAGAGCTGCGCAGGACTCAGGAGCACGTCGTGGTTGCTGGTGAGGTCCCGGCGGCGCCCGAGGACCAGATACGCCTCACGCATCGCCACCGGGAGACGGAGGCCGAGCCGCTCCTCCGCGGCGACCAGATCGTCCTCCGCTCACCCGTCGCCGTCTCCAACGGGGCCACCCAGTGGGCGGCGAAGTCCGTGATGAAGCTCCACGCACCGCTGCGGCTCTCAATGCCCGCGGCGAGAGCCCCGGCAAGATCGAACTCGTCTGTCATGCCAGGACCATATCCGCGCGCGCTCCCCGCCTCCGTGCGGCCCCCCAGGAGACGAGCGGCGGCCCGGGGCCGGGCTCAGGGGCGGGCGGCGTGGACGTGGGCGGCGGAGAGGTGGAGCTCGTACGGGAGGCAGCAGTCGGAGCAGAGGGTCGCAACGAAGGTTCCGCAGGCGCACAGCTGGTTCATGCCGCCGTCCGGGGTCGCGCCGCAGCAGGCGGCGGAGGCATGCCGCAGTTCCAGGCCGCGGGCGTCGTCCGGGTTGATGACGATGTTGCCCCGCGGACCCTGCGACACCAGCGGTTTGCCGTCGGCGTTCCAGCGGCCGCCGTGGCGTGGCATCACCGGCCCGGGTACCTCGGCGACCACGAAGGGCGCGCCGTACGGCTCCGGCTCGATCGCGTAGTGGCCGGACGGCACGGTCGCGGGCGAGGGGCCCCGCTCGTCGGTCTCCCACCATGCGTGGTACGGCGCCTCGGGGACCGCCGGCATCCGCGTGAGCGGCCGCGTCAGTGCGGCGCCGCAGGTGGCACAGGCGAATACCACCGGCCCGTCGGCCTGCCCGCGTTCCGGACCGCCGCCGCCGTCTCCGTGCTCCCACCGTTCGCCCATCCGCCGACAGTACGCGGCGCACTCCCGCACCGGCCTGCCACCCCCGCCCGGAACCGGACCGGCGGCCGGAGGCTACGGGAGGCACGGGAGCTACCGGGCGTGGCCCGCCTCGCGTCCTGCGGCTGCGATCCGGTCGCGGCAGCGCCGTGGACCCGACGGCGCTCGCCGAGGATCTGCACCTGCCCCCATCGGCCGCCGACCGGGCCGAGCCGCGGTGGGAACGGCATCGAGCGCCGCACCAGGGCCGGCCGCGGTTGTCCGCCGCGCCGCCCGGTCTCCCCGCGGCCATACCGTCGCGCCTTTCCGGCCGCACGGCCCCGTACGCACGACGGCGCCCCGCTCCGGGCCTCTGGAGGCCGGGCGGGGCGTCGGCTGCGGCTTACCGGGGCGGCCGGGGCGGCGGGCTACAGGGCCTTCGCCGCGTCGCGGATCACGTCGAGGACGAAGTCCGGGTGGGACAGCATCGGGACGTGGCTGCTGTCGACGTCGTAGGTCTTCGCGCCCATCCGCTCGGCCGCGAAGCGCTCCAGGTCGGGGTTCACGGTGCGGTCGTTGTTGGCGACGATGTACCAGCTGGGCTTGGTGCGCCAGGCGGTACCCGGCACCTGCTGGTCGAACAGGTCGGCGACCGGCACCGCACCCGTCGCCAGCACCAGCTTCTGCTCGGCCTCCGGGAGGTCCCCGCAGAAGTCCGGAACGCCCGAGGCCTTGAGCCACAGGCGGCCGTCGGCGACCTCGATGTGCTGGAAGACCGGCGTGGTGGCGAACTGCGCCTGGTGCTGCTGCGAGGTCTCGTCCTCGTCCGGGCCGAGCGCGGCGATGTACACCAGCGCGCCGACCCGGTCGTGGGTGCCCGCCTTGGTGATCAGCGTGCCGCCGTACGAGTGGCCGACGAGCACGATCGGCCCGGGGACGTGGTTGAGCGTGAAGTTCACGCACGCGACGTCGCTCTCCAGGGAGTTGAGGCCGTGCTGCGAGGCGAAGACCTCGTGCCCCTCGGCCTGGAGCGTCGGGATGAGCTTGCTGAAGCACGACCCGTCGGCCCAGAGCCCGTGGGCGAAGACGATGCTTGGCTTGCCCGCCATGATGGTTCCTCCTCCGTGAAGACCTGCACGTCGCGCAGCGTCGGATCCCCCCTGGGCGGCCGGGATCGGCCCGAGGCCGATCGTCCCCCAGTCCGTGCGCTTCGGACGGACGGCGCGCCCCAGGGCCGCGAGATACCCGCACCCGTTCGGCGACCTCGAGGTCCGCTCCGGGACGGTCCGCTTCGGGTGCCCGGTACACCGGTGCCCGGCGCGGGCCCCGCAAGCGGCCGTTCTTCGCGGCCGGGTTCGCGGATGACGCGCCGCCGGGGTCCTTGGCGGCCTGACCGGGCCGTGTCAGGATCCGGCCTGAGGGGGCATCGGTCCGGTCCGAGAGAGCTGGGAGAACCCCCATGACCTGTACGAGTGCGGACCTCCGCCGCCCCACGCCCCGTCAGTGGTTGGTCGCCACGGCTGCGGTGCTCTGCACGGGGGTTGCCGCGGTTCTTCCGAGCGGGGCGGCACACGCGACACCGGGTCCGGAGGGGCATCCGTCCGGGCGGGCGGGAACCTTGGATCCGCGGTTCGGCACCGGTGGGATCGTTGCCACCGCGACGGCGCCCGGCGCGGGCAGCGACTTCCAGAACGGGCTGGCCGTAGACCAGCAGGGCCGGATCCTGGTCTCCGGCTCCTCCGACCTCGGCGAGGCCGGAGGCGGGACACAGTGGCGGATCTCCCGCTACCTGCCCGACGGCGCGCCGGACCCGAGCTTCGGCACCGGCGGTACCGTCCTCACCCCGATGTCGGCCGCGGGCGGTGACGGTGACGAGAACATCTGGCGGCTCGCCGTCCAGCCCGACGGAAGGATCGTCGCCACCGGGCATGCCGTGACGGCGGCCGGCGACGAGGACTGGGCCCTCGCGCGCTACCTGCCCGACGGGACCCTCGACCCGTCCTTCGGGAACGGCGGCCGGGTCTACACCTCGCTCGGCCCCGGGGACGACGAGCCCGGGAACCTCGTGGTACTGCCGGACGGACGGATCACGGTCGCCGGCTACACCGCGACGGGCCCGGACACCGCGACGCGCGACTGGGCGCTCGCCCGGTATCTGCCCGACGGCACCCTCGACCCGTCCTTCGGATGCTCCGGCGGCCGGCCCGGCATCGTGGTGACCGATGTCGGCGGACAGCGCGACCAGCTCAAGGGCATGACGCTCGATCGCCACGGCCGGATCGTGGTGGCGGGCTCGGCCACCCTCGGCGGCGACGCGGGCGGCACCAGCTTCGCGGTCGGCCGCTACCTGCCGGACGGAAGCCTCGACGCGTCGTTCGGCGCGGGCGCCGTCCTGCCGGGCGTGGTGGTCACCCCGGTCGCCGCCGGCGACGCGCTCGACCTCGCAGAGGCCGTGGCACTGGACCGGCACGGCCGACTGGTGGCCGGCGGATCCGCCGACACCGGCGGCCCGTTCGATCTGGCACTGGTCCGCTACACGCCGGACGGTGCGCTCGACCCGTCCTTCGGCACCGGGGGCACGGTGCTGACCAACGTCGGCCCGGGCGACACCGACGACGACCTGGAGGGCCTGGTCGTCCAGCCGGACGGCCGGATCGTGGTCGGCGGCAGCGTCGCCGCTTCCGAGTTCCTCGTGGACAGCAACTTCCTGGTCGGCCGATACCTGGAGGACGGAACTCCCGACCCGGGTTTCGGGACCGGCGGATTCACGGTCACCCCGGCCGGCACCGCCGGTGGCGACAACGAGGTCTACGACATCGCGTTGGCCGGTCACGGCGGGCTGATCGCCGCAGGGGAATGCGACCGCGGCGCCTCCGGCCGCGACGTCTGCGTGGCCCGCTATCTGCTCGGCTGACACCACGTCCGGCAGCGGTCGCGTTCGCCCGGCCCGGCCGGATGGGCGGAGAGGGCAGGATTCGAACCTGCGCGGGCCCTCGCGGACCCTGCTCGGCCGTTGCCGGCCAGGCACCCGATGAACCGCTCCGGGCACCTCTCCCAGTCCCGGGAGCCCGTTCTCCGGGACCCCCTGACGTGCCATCAGCATGCCCCACCCGCCTGACCGGATGCTGACGCCCCACTGACGCCCCACTGATTCCCACTGATTCCCACTGAGGCCCGCTGAGGCCCGCCGATCCCCGACGGATCCGCCCCTCGCCCGAACGGATGCCCTGCTGCACGGCACACTGGGCGGATGACCTCCTCCTCACTGCCCCGTGCCACCCCGCCGGAGACCGCCGGCAGTCTCGCGGACGCGCTGTGCCGCGCGGCCGCCCGACTGGGCCTCGACCTGCCCGCGCCGGAGGAGCAGTGGGAGCGCAGGGCGGATTACGGGACCGCCGACGGTCGCCGCGTGATCGTGCGTGACTTCCGGGACGTGCGTGGCTACTGGGTGCAGTGCTGCCTGCGGAACGCCTGGCTCGCCTCCGGATCCACCACGGACCTCGACGCCGTCGTCAGGTGCGCAGCCGCCTGGTCGAGCGGGATCGGCCTCGAGGCGACCCGGGCCGCTGCCTCGTTCATCGGGTTCGAGGACTGGGCCCTCGCCCACGAGCGCGAGCCGTTCGACCGGGTCGAGCTGGCCTGGTGGCACCTGATCGACGCGGTCCGCCGGTCCCCGTTCACGTGGGGCCGCGGCCCGCATGCCCGCAGCCGGCTCGCGCTCCTGGAGGCGGCGCACGCCCGGCCGGAACTCCGCCGGCTCAGGCCGGTCACCAGCCATTACCTGCTCTGGTTCTCCTCCAGCCCGGAGCTCCCGTACGCCCGGGTCGGCTACTCGATCGATCCGCTCCGCGACGGGCGCTACCTCGTCCGGGACCGGGGTGAGGAAGTCGCCCACACCAGCAGTCCCGAGGAGGCGGTCGCGCTCGCGGTGGCCTCGCTCCCGGAGGGCACCGGCCCGGCCCGCTGACCCGCCTGCCCCGCGGCGCGGGACGGCGAGGGCGTCGAGCCGGGTGCCGGAGTGCGGCGAAACGGGGGCGGAGTGTCGGTGCCCCGGCCTAGCGTGGGGTGCTCGGGTCCTCGGGTACTCGAGTGCTCGGGCGGGACGTCGGGGGGCGGAGGGGTGGAGATGGGCAACCACATCAGTGGCGGGGTGTTCTTCGGAACGGTGATCCAGGGGCAGCGGATCCAGCTCACGCTGCCGCGGGAGATCACGCCCGCGCTGAGCGGGCTGCCCGAGCGGACCCCGTCGTTCTCCGGGCGCGAGGACGAACTTGCGCGGATCGTCGGGGAGTTGGACGAGCACCCGGTGGTGACGATCGTCGGTATGCCCGGGGTCGGCAAGACCGAGCTGGCGGTCCAGGCCGCCTGGCGGGCGTGGAAGGACGAGGGCCGCTTCCCCGGCGGCGTGCTGATCATCGATCTTCAGGGCTACAACGACCGGCTGCGGCTGCCGGTCGAGCGGGCGCTCGCCCAGCTGCTGGGCGCGCTCGGCGTGCCGGACGACGAGCACCTGCCGACGGACGCGCAGGGGCTGACCAGGCTCTACCGCTCGGTGCTGGCCGCGTACGCCGAGCAGGAGCGCCGGCTGCTCGTCGTGGTGGACAACACCTCGGGCGAGGAGCAGGCCAGGCCGCTGCTGCCGACCGGCGGGTACCACGCCGCGCTGGTGACCTCCCGGCACAGCCTGGTGCTCGGCGAGGCGCGGACGGTGCTGCGTCCGCTGGCGGTGGACGCGGCGGTCGAGCTGGTGCGGCGGGTGCTGGGCGAGGCCGACGGGCGGGTCGCCGGGGACCGCGTCTCGGCCGAGCGGATCGCCGATCTGTGCGGGCAGCTGCCGCTCGCGCTGTGGATCTCGGCGGCCCTGCTGGCCGACCTCCCGGTGATGCCGCTGGCCGCGTTCGCCGCGCAGCTGGCCGAGGCGCACCGCCGGCTCGACACGCTGGCCCGGGAGGACCGTACCGTCCGTGCCGCCTTCGACCTCTCGTACGGGCGGCTCCGGCCCGAACAGGCGAGGCTGTTCCGGCTGTTGGCGCTCAACGCGGGGCCGGACGTGTCCACCGAGGCGGCCGGCCGGCTCGCGGACGCGGTGGCGGACCGGTGGCTGGAGTCGCTGGCCCGGGCGCACCTGCTCGAGGCCCCGCGGTGGGGGCGCTGGCGCTTCCACGACCTGGTGCGGATCTACGCCGAGGAGCTGGCGGCGGCCGATGCGGGCGAGGATCTCGCCGAGGCGGAGCAGCGGCTCGACGCGTACTACGTGGAGACGGCGGCGGCTGCCGCGCTCAACCTCAACGACCTGGTCGCGCTGAGCAACGACGGCCCGCTCTCCCGGTACGTGGGCAGCCTGGACGGCGGGATCGCCTGGCTGGACGAGGAGTACGCCAACCTGCTGGCCACCACCGTGCGGGCTCAGGCCGCCGGGCACCAGGGGTTGTCGGCCGTGCTGCCCACCGTGGTGGGCGGCTACCTGCGGCTGCGGCGGATGCTGCCGCAGTGGACCGCGGTGCTGCAGCGGTCGGTGACGGACAGTGAGGCGCTCGGCGATGCGGAGCTCACCGGCGTGGTCCTCGACCTCCTCGGTCTCGCGCTCCAGGAGGAGGGCCGCCTGGCCGAGGCGGAGGCCGCGGCGCGTCGGGCGGCGAAGTGCTTCCGGAAGGCGCGTGAGGGGTTCCGGGAGAACGTCGCGCTGGGGCATCTCGGCAGGGCGCTCGCCCGGCAGGGCCGCTACGAGGAAGCCGTCGAGATCCTCCGGCCGGCCGTGGACCGCCTGGCCGGGGAGGGCGGGAGGATGCCCAGCCGGGCGCACGCCCTGAAGGACCTCGGCGAGGTGCTGCTGCAGTTGGGGCGGTACGAGGAGGCCGCCGCGTTCTGCGCGGAGGCCGCGAACTGCTTCTGGGAGCCGATCGGCGACGAGATCTCGGAGGCTGAGGCGCGGCTGGGCGAGGGCGCCGCGCTGCTCGCCCTCGGCGATCCGCTGATGAGCACGGTGGCGTTCCAGCGGGCGGGTGAGCTGTTCCGTCCGCACGAGATCCTGGTGGGGCTGGCCGCCACGCTGAACGGTTACGGGTGCGCGCTGTGGCAGCTCGGCCACCGGGACCGGGCGGTCGAGCTGCTGCGCGAGGCGGTCGGCCTCGCGGAGGAGGCGGGCGATGCCGGTCTGCGGGCCGATGTGGTCGGCAACCTGGCCGACGCGTACACGGCTCTCGGCCTGACGGAGGAGGCGGCCCGGCTGGCTCCGGCGCACCCCGCGCCCGCCCTCCCACAGCCGTCCGGGGCCCCGGGGCCCGCCCCTGCCGAGGGCGGCGGGTGGTGGCGCCGCTTCGGGCGGACGTCCCGCCGCCGCTGAGCGGAGCGCCCGGGGTGCCGCTCAGCGGAACGCCCGGGTGCTGCGGGGCGGGCGGGTCGGCCGTCAGCGGCCGAGTGCTCGGCGGACCGTCAGTCCGTGGTGGTCGCGCAGCCGGCGCAGTTCCCACCACGAGAGGGCCGTGACGGTGACGGGGGCCCCGAGGATGAACGCCATGCGGGCTCCCGCCGGGACCTGGGGGTAGGCCCCCGTGGTCAGGTCCAGCAGCGCCATCTCCCACACCAGGATCCCGGCGAGGACCGGCGGCACCACCTCGTGGATGTCGGCGGTGCGGAAGACGTGGACGAGCGAGAGGCCGATGCCGTAGAGCGCGAAGCAGACCGACCACGCGAACAGGACCCCGATGGCGATCTTCCCCGGTAGTCCGACGGCGTCCCGCAGCCCGGCCAGTTCCGGCGCCATCGCGAGGGCGGAGGTGCCCATCGAGCCCATGATGGCCGCCACCGCGCCGATCGGACGCAGGACGCGTCGCAGGTAGACCCGCCGCAGTCCGCCCCGCGCGGCCGCCACGAAGGCGCCGACCACCACGGGGAAGGTGCAGACCAGTACCAGGACGCTGGTCCAGCTCTGGTCGAGGCGGTCGTCCGCCGCGGCCTTGACGTCGTCCGCGCTGACGAGGGCGTGGTAGGTGATCATCAGGCCGACCCAGGCGGCGACCCCGAGCACGGTCCGCCACAGTTGGAGCCTGCGGACCGACGGGTCGTCCACGACACCGGGACGCGAAGGGCGGAAGGTCCGCCGGGCGGCGTAGAACGGGTTGCGGATGCCGCGCAGGATCTTCCGCGCCCGTGACGGCTCGACGGGCGGTGGCGGGACCGGTAGGCCCGGCGGGCCCGGCGGGTAGGGCTGCGCGTACGGGTACCCCTGCGGCGGGACCGGCGGTCCGTACGGATGGCCCTGCGGCGGCCCGTACCCGGGCGGCGCATACGGCGGCGCGTACGGCGGCGCGTACGGAAGCCCGGACTGCGGCCCGTACCCGGGCCCCGGCGGCGGGGCCGCGGCGCCGGGGGCGGGCCACCCCGCGGGTGGCCGGTCGCCGCCCGCTCCCGCTCCCGGATCGCCGTACCCGCCGTACCCGCCGTACCCGCTCCCGCCGTAGCCGCTCACGCTGCGTACCCCCGTTGCCCTGCACCGTCGATGCCACGCATGGTAGTCGGATGCGAACCAACGGTGGGTGATTCAACCTCCTCTCCTGCCCGACCGGGTTCTTGAGCCTCGGTCAGTCCCACCAGAACGACCACTGGTGGGAGCCCACCAGTTCTTCGGCGTAGGCGGTCAGGGTGCCGGTGCCCTGGAGGGCCAGGTCCGGGCAGAAGGCGGTGTGCTCGGCCGCGACCGGGAGCGCGTCGGCGAGCGTGGCGGGCGGCACGGGAACGCTCAACTCCAGGGTGTCGAAGCCGACTCCGACCACCTGGGCGCCGAACCGGCGCTCCCAGTCGGCGAGCACGGCGGCGATCTTCCCGGTGTCGTCCTCGTGGTTCATCGGGCCGCCCCATCCGCACACGGCCAGCGCGTGCGCGCCGCTCCGGGCCGGGACCAGGCCGAGCCGGACCTCCTTGACGGACTGCAGGACGTCGGCCAGGCCGCGCGCCTCGGCGTCCGCCGCGCCGGCGGGCACGGCCACGGCAGGGGCGGCACCGGGCGGGGTCCGGCCGTAGGGGGCCAGGGCGTCGGCGTGCTCGGTCTCGTCCCAGGGGTACTCGTCGTCCTCCCCGTCCCCCTCCCACCAGGTACGCAGCAGGGCGGCCGGGTCGTAGAGGTCGGGTTCGGAGGCGTAGCCCGGGACCAGCTCGCCGGACAGCCAGGGGCGGAACTCCGGACCGGCCGCCAGCGGCTCGAGCAGCAGCGGCCACAGTCCGGTCCCGGGGTACGCGGCGTGCAGTCGTGCCCACAGGCCGGGGGTGGCGGGGGCGTCGCTGATCCACAGCAGCGGTTCCGGCCGGTCCGGGTCCGCGCCGCCGGCCAGCCGTCCGGGCGGCAGGGGGACGGGCAGGACCGCGAGGGCGCGGGCGAGGTCCAGGTGCTGGGTCATGTGGGCACCGTAGGGGCGGGGTACGACAGCGGCGCACGGCCGGAGCGGCCGCTCCCCGCGGGTGCCCGGCGCTCGAAGGCGCCCGCGGGGAGCGGTCGGGGCTCAGGCGGTGCCGAGTGCGCCGCGCAGGACGGTGACGGCCTGGGTGATGGCGGCGTCGGCGGCCTGGGTGCCGCGCAGGGCGTTGAGCATCACGAAGTCGTGGATGATGCCCTGGTAGCGGGTGGCGATGACCGGGACGCCGGCGGCGCGGAGGTTGGCGGCGTAGGCCTCGCCCTCGTCGCGCAGCACGTCGGCCTCGGCGGTGATGACCAGCGCCGGCGGCAGGCCGGTGAGCTGGTCGGTGGTGGCGCGCAGCGGGCTGGCGGTGATGTCGGCGCGCTGGGCGGGGTCGGTGGTGTACTGGTCCCAGAACCACTGCATGGCGTCGCGGCGCAGGAAGTAGCCCTCGGCGAACTGGTGGTAGGACGGCGTGTCGAAGGCGGCGTCGGTGACCGGGTAGAACAGCACCTGCTGGACGAGCGGGACGTCGCCGCGTTCCTTGGCCATCAGGGTGAGGGCGGCGGTCATGTTGCCGCCGACGCTGTCCCCGGCGACGGCGATGCGGCCGGCGTCCAGGCCGTTGGCGGCGCCGTCGGTGACGATCCATCGGGCGACGGCGTAGTTCTGCTCGATGGCGACCGGGTAGCGGGCCTCGGGCGACAGGTCGTACTCGGGGAAGACGACGGCCGCGCGGGCGCCGGTGGCGAGTTCGCGGACCAGGCGGTCGTGGGTGTGGGCGTTGCCGAAGACCCAGCCGGCGCCGTGGATGTAGATGATCACGGGCAGGGTTCCGGTGGCGCCGGCCGGCCTGACGATGCGGGCGCGGACGCTGCCGGTCGGGCCGCCGGGGACGGTGATCCACTCCTCGTCGACGGCGGGCTTGTCGGCCTCGCCGGACTGGACCTCGTCGACGGCCTTGCGGCCCTCGGCCGGCGGGATCTGGAACAGGTAGGGCGGGTTGGCGGTGGCTGCGGCGAACTCGGCTGCGGCGGTCTCCAGGACCGGGGTGGCGGGGGTGTGGTCGGACATGACGGTCTCCATCCTCCGGGCGGTGCGGGCTGCTTGCCCACGACCAGAAGACTATGACGCGATTACATTGTGCGCAAGGTACTTGCGTGCGTTGAAATCGCGCCACCGGTGGTCTACCCTCGGGGGCGTGCACCGGCGCGAACGCGCCGCGGCGCCCGCGACGCGAGGAGGAGGACCCGATGAACGGCCAGGAGAGCACCCCCGAGCCGCAGTTCTCCCCCCTCGTCGACGACCAGCTCTGCTTCGCCCTCTACGCGGCCTCCCGGGCGGTCACCGCCCGCTACCGGCCGCTCCTCGAGCCGCTCGGACTGACCTACCCGCAGTACCTGGTGCTGCTGGTGCTGTGGCAGGACGACACCGTCCCGATCAAGGACATCGGCTCCGCCCTGCAGCTGGACTACGGGACGCTCACCCCGCTGATCAAGCGCCTGGAGAGCGCCGGCCTGGTCCGCCGCGAACGCCGCCCCGACGACGAGCGCACCGTCCTGGTCAGCCTCACCGACCAGGGCCGTGACCTGCACACCCGGGCCCGGGGCATCCCGGCGGCGATGGGCGAGGCCATGGGCCTGACACCCGCCCAGTTCAACCAGGCCCGCACCCTGCTCCGCCAGCTGGCCGTCAACGTCGCCGACCCCGCGTAGGCGGCTCCCCGCCCCGCGAGGGGGAAACCGAGTCGGTCGGCCCGTCCCAACCGGGGCAAGGGCACCGATGGCACGTCCACCGACGGCCACGACCTGCGCCGGCCCCACAACGCGGGCCTCGGCTCCGCGACCACATCGGAGCGCTCGGCTCGCGGCACCGGCATGCCCGGGAGGCTCCGCCGACCTGAGCGGAACGACGAGAGCGTGATGTCCGGGGAACGCGGCCCAGACTGAGGCCGTCACCGAATGAGGCCGTCACCGAACTCGTATGATCTCGCGGTGAGGATCTGGACGGAGCACCCGGCCAAGACGGACGTCGAAGCGGTCGTTCGCCGCTACTTCGGCCTGCTCCGGGCCGGGAGGATCCCCGAGGGCGAACAGCTCATCGATCACCACCCGGTCCGTCATGTGCTCATGGCGCTGTGGGCCGGGTCCGTCGAGGCAGGCGCCGATGGGGACGAGGCGAGCAGAAGCCCTGGTGCCGACGGGTGGGAGCAGGATCTGTCCTGGCTCGGCGAACTGAGTCTCGCGGACTTCCGCTGGGGCCACACCGGCAGCCATGTCTCCGTCGGGATCTGCTACCGCGCGCAGATCCTCGAGGTGGCATTGGGTTTCTGGGTCAGGCCCACCGACGCCGGCTGGGTCATCACGGGACCGGCCACGTACTGGTAGGGCACCCGAAGGACAGCCCGGACCAGCCAGGCCACCCGATCAGTGGCCCCCGATCCCGCCGAAGCGGCCCCCGGACCCACCGAAGAACACCCGCCCCGGTCGAGCACACCACTGCCACGAACGGCCTGGCTCCCCCGACGAGATCGGGTTGCGGCCGAACGCGTTCACCGGATGGTGAGCGGGAGGCTGAGGACTCCGCGGTCGTGTCCGACGATCAGGTCCGGACCCGCGACGGCCAGACAGGTGAGCGACGCATCCAGGGCGATGTGCTGCACCTTGCCGGTCGCCGGTTCCCATATCCGCAGACGGTGACCGTGAAGGGTGCCGGTGACCAGGACCGTGCGCCCGCCCGGCAGGGTGGCGGCGGTGATGACCGGCAGGCCGGCGGTGCCGGTGGAGGCGGGCAGCCCGTCGCCGATCGGGGCACCGGTGGCCGGGTTCCACAGCATGACCGCGCCGCGGTTGTCTCCCGTGGCCAGCACGGTCCGGTCGGATGCGGGCACAGCCGCCACCACCGCCACACGGTGGTCGGCATCGGCGAGCGCACGTGCGCTCAGTTGCACTGCCGCGCCCGGCTCCCAGGGGTCCTCGACGGCCGGATCCCACACGTGGGCGCGGCCAGCGGTGTCCGCGGCCGCGATCAGCGTACGGCCGGCCGCGAGCGGGACGGCGGCGATCGACCGGATCGGACTGCCATAGGGGTTGAGGCGCCCGACGCATTCACCGGTGTCCGGATCCCACAGCCGGACCGCGCCTCGGGGGGTGGCGGTGACGAGCAGGGTGCGGCCGTCGGGGACGGTCGCGGCGCACATTCCGGTCACCCCGCCGGGCCAGTCGCCGGCCGGTTCGCGAACCGCCCTCCCGGTGACAGGGTTCCACACGGCGATCGTCCCGGTGTCGCCCCCGCTCGCCAGCAGGACGCGGCCGTCGGGCAGGGGCAGGGCCGTCATCGAGCGGATACGGTCGGGATGTCCTGCCAGCGGGTCGTGGACGAGCCGGCCGTCGGCCGCGTCCCACAGGCACACCACGCCGCTGTCCCCGGCGCCGGCCACGAGCGTCGGCCGGCCGGGGCGGGACACCACTGCCAGTGCATCGGCACCCCCGAACGAACCGGGCGCGGAATCGGAGAACACGGCGATCCGGCCCCAGGGAGTGCCGTCGGCCGCGAGCACCGCGTTCCCGTTCTGCCGGAACCGGGTCGCCGCTCCACCGGCTCGACCGGCCGTCACCGACTCCACCGGGTCGGCCGGCCCGTCGGCGTCCGTCGAAGCCTCCGTCGGACGCTGCCGGAGGTACGCGCCGTCGGGGTTCGCCACCAGGCCGTCGGCGATCGTCCAGGTCAGCTCGCAGTCCCAGCAGCGGAAGTGCCCGGTGAGCGCCATCAGTTGGCGGGCCCATTCCCTCCCGGCCCGCTGCGGGCTGCCCTTGACCGCGACCATAGCGGCGACCAGGCACAGGGCAGCCTGCCCGGGCGTTTCGCGGGGTACCCCGGCCGCCGCGACCTCGCGTCCCACCCGCAGGAAGGGCTCCCACCCCTCCCCCAGCGCCTCGTCCTGCAACGCTGCGGCGGCCTCGCCCCAGGGATGCCCTCCCGCACGGACGTGAAGGGGATCGGGCAACTCCGGAGCCTCGAACGGCGGGTGAACCGGGTCCACAAAGAAATCGGGGATCTCGGTGTCGCTCCCGCACCCGGGACAGACCACCTGAAGGCTGCTCTCCCGGGGATCGTGAAGCCGCCACAACGCTTCGCCCATGTGATGGCCGGCGAAGGCCAGGCAGGAGAGCACGAGGTGGGCGCAGACCTGTGCGGGAGCGCCGGCGGAGAGGAGGCTCCGGGTGGCCGCCCACTCGGCCGCCCGCAGTGCGGCGCTGAACCCCGCCTCGAGGTCGGCCGGGACGGGGGGCCTGTCCTCCGCGGTCACGATGCTTCCCAGGTCCACCCAGAAGTCCACGGACCGCCCCGGAGGCAGGGCCCCTACCGCCTCGACGAGATGAGGCAGGGCCGCGTAGGCGCCGTCGGAGACGGACCCGTCGTCCAGCAGACCACCGGCCAGGTAGGTCCAGGTCTCTCTCCACGCATCACCGTCCTCGGTGTCGGTCGCGGAGGCCAACTGCTCCAGGAGTGCTTTCACCTCCTCGGCCTTCACACCGTCCAGGTCACGCCAACGAGGGCTGTCCAAAGGCAGCTTCGGAATCATGGAACAAGTCTCGCAATCTGGACCGACAATCAGGGGTTCGGCGTCCGGCAGCCTCATGGGCAGGTCCCGCACAGGTGGCCGTCGATCGACGCCAGCAAGTCGCGGGCTGCCGCGCGCACGAGCGGGTCGTCGTCCCCACCGAGCCTCGCCGCCAGTCCCCTGGCACTCGTCACGGCGCGATGAGCCTGCTCCTCCACGGCCGGCTCCGCGACGTCAACTCGTGCCAGCGAACACGGCTGACACCCTTGAGGATCGTCCCCACCCAACACTCCCGTCCTGCCCCGACTCGCCCGGTGGCACCGGCCCGGCTCCGGTCGGTGACGACCGGGACCGGGACGAACCGGGTCAAGGGAACCGTAGACCCGCGACACCTCCGTTCGGGTGCCGCCCTGCGCGGCCTTCGCAGGGTTCACCGGCTTTCGGCAGCGAGCTCGACCAGTTGGTGCATCCGCTCCGGCGGCAGGGCCGGGTTGGCCGCAGCCGCGAACGCACTGCCCGGCAGGGTGAGTCTGCGCAGCAGTTCTCCGGCGGGAAGGCGCGGATCCCGGACCGCCCACACTCCCACCTCCGGGTCGTCGGCGAGGCGCAGCGGCAGCTCCGGTCCGGGCGCCGGGTCGTCCAGCGCGGCGCGGCGCAGCCGGGGGTCGGGGTCGTCCGCGAAGCGGGCCAGCCCCGGCCGGGGGAAGTTGGGGTGGCGGCGCAGCACCGACCAGTTCCGGTCCTGCGCGGTGGCGTACAGCTCGAGGAGCAGTTCGTGCGGCGCGTGCGGACTGTGCTCGCAGAGGTAGCGCCGTACCCAGGGGTCCTCGTCCGCGGCCAGTTGCGCCACCACGTCCGCGGGAAGGTGCGGCCAGAAGGCAAGCGCTCTGCGCAGCCCCACGTGCGGCGAGGCGGCGATCCGCCGGGCCGCTGCGGGGTCCTTCGCCCGTTCCTCGATCCAGGAGGGCCACGGGCCGTGCCCCTCCACGGTGTACGCGATCGCGGCCCGCTGCTCCTCGGTCAGGTCCTCCCGCATCGACAGGGCCAGTCTGACCTGGTTCTCCGGGTCCTCGCTGAGCCGCAGCGCCAGCGTTCGCGGTATCTCCGGATCGCCGGCCGCCTCGCTCCGGACGTACCCGTTCGGGTGGGTCAGCCGTTCCTCGACCGTGAGCGCCGGCGGCGGGTCTTCGGCGCGGAGCAGTGCGGCGATCTCCTCGCGAACCTGCGCAGCGGGGTCGCCGAGGAGCCGCTCCCGTACGGGCGGGGGCAGGCGCTCCCACAGCTGCGGGTGCAGCACGGCGGCCCGGACACCAGGGTCCTCGTCCGCCAGGAACCGGTCCTGGAGGGCGGGGGGAAGGTCCCGGTAGCCGCTGATCATCCGTCTGACCTTCGGCTCGGGGTCCGCCGCCAGCACTTCCACCACCCCCGCCGGGACCCGGCGTCCGAAGTCGGTGAGCAGAGCCGCGTACACGAGCCGCACGCGGGGCTCGACGTCGTACGCGAGCCGCGCCAGCTCGTCGACGTCGGCGGTCCCGTTCTCCACGGCGTCCAGCCGGTGTTCCATCCGGGCCGAGGCCACGGCGACAGCGGTCGACCCGGCGTCCAGCTCGCGCCAACGCAGCGGGGACGTCGGCAACTCCCCTAGTGCCAGGAGACGTTGCAGCACCGGTGCCGGCAGGGCCGGATTGCAGGCCAACCCGCTCAGCCAGTGCTCGGCCACGCGATCTTCCGCTGCGGCCCGCTGCAAGGCCTCATCCACCCCGTCCACCCGGCCATTGTTCCGCATGGCGCGGTCCACGGGTGGGGAGGGTCGGTGATCGATGTCAGTGATCGTTCCTATGCTCACCGGCATGTCCGATGCTTTCACGGTCCTGTGGACCCATGACGTGTGCCGTGCCCTGCGCCGGGCGGGCCGGACCGGCGAGCGGCCGCCGGTCGCGTTCAGCGGCGTCCACTCCTCCCTGCCCGCGTGGTCCGGCGCCGGGGCCGGGGACGAGGTGTACGCGGTGCACGTCAACCGGGGCGTCGTGCACGTGGTGAGCCGGCTGCGGGTGGTCGACCGCGACCGCGGCGAGTGCTGCGGCCCCGCCCCGGCCGGCTGGGACGAGCCGGCGTTCCCCGGGCACGGCGCCTGGTCGATGCTGGGTGCGGGCGGCTGCGGAGCCGCGCCCGTGCACGTGGACGCCACCCCCGTACGCTTCGACGTCCCGATCCCCGGCGATCTCCTGTCCGAGCTGACCTGGCGCAACCGCCGGGGCCACACCCGCGGCCTCAAGTTCGTGGCGGACGGCCGCCTGGAACGCTCGGTCAGCCTCCAGGGCTTCTACCGCCTCACCCCGGAGTCCGCCGCCCAACTGGCCCGTATCACCGACGAGTCCATGCCCCGATAGGCCCCCGATGCCCGCGGACCGCAGCCCGTACGGACGCTCTGTCGGAGGGCGTGCTCGCCGGGATCGTCTTCGTCCCTCACCGGGTCAGCCGACCGCCTTGGTGACCGCCGGGGGCTGCCAGGTGCCGTCGAGTGCGGCGGGGTGGGGCCAGTAGGCGCGCAGGTAGAGGGAGAACGGGCCGTGCGGGGCGGGGAGCCAGTTGGGCCTGTCCCGGTCGTCGGTGGGCGGGCGGGCGCCGGCGTGCAGGGTCAGGGAGCCGTCGGCGTTCGGGCGCAGCGTGCTGTTCTTGGTGCCCAGCGAGTAGCGGTCCAGGTCGTTGGGGTGGAAGAAGTGGTGCTCGTTGTAGAGGGTGACCGACCAGAAGCCCCGCACCGGCGGCAGCGCGTCCGCCGGGAAGGTGAGGGTGTAGCGGTGGTCGCCCGTGAGCCGCTCGCCGTCCCGGTCGAGGTCCTGGTAGAAGTACGCGGTCTCGGTCGGCAGGTTGACGAAGATGTTGGCCCGGGCCATGGCGGTGCGGCTGAGGTGGTCGGCGCCGAACGCCGCGCCGTTGCGCTGGGTGCTCCAGTGGTGGTCCAGCGGGATGCCGATGTTGCGGAACTCGAACAGGTCCCGCACCAGGGTGGCCTCGGCATCGGTCGCGGTGTCCCGCAGGACGTCCGCGGCCTGCGGGTTGCGGGCCGCTTCGTCGAGCAGGGAGCGCAGCACGGCGTACAGGGCCTCCTCGCCGGGACGGGCCGGGACCTCGTCCAGGACGGCGGGCAGGAGATCGAAGAAGGCCGCCGGGTCGACCCACCGGGTCTCGTGCTCGCCGCGGGTGGCGTCCCCGGCGGGGAGGACGGGTGCCTCGGACCAGTCGGTGGTGCGCGGCTGCCCGGTGAACTCGGCCAGCGGGTACGCCATGATCTGGTTCAGCAGTGGCCGGATCGCGGCCCGGTCGGCGTCGTTGTCGTTCATGAAGACCCGGGGGATGCACGCGGCGATCCCGGTGTCGTACCGGAGGACCCCCGCGATGCCGTCCGGGACCTGGCCGTCCCAGCTCGCGGGGGCGAGCAGGTAGCAGCCGGGCGCGGTGGCGTACATGGCGCCGAGGCGGGCGAACGACTCGGTGCGCTGGTCGACGAGCTGGTACACCCAGAACCGGCCGCCGAAGTCCGGGACCTGGACCACCGACGGGCCCCGGCGCGCGTCCAGGATCCCGAGGCCGTAGACGACGTCCTGGTTCGGGCAGGCCACGAGGCGTTCCTGCGGCGCGATGTAGTCGTGCAGCATTCCCAGCGACCCCGGCGGGGCGGCCGGCACGATGCCGCCTAGCAGCCCCGGGGCGGGTACCTGCTCCATGACGGTGAGCCGGTTGTGCATGTTCACCAGCGGCCAGCCCCACAGATAGGCCGACCGGCCGGTCGTCCGCAGGTAGTCGGCGGTCATCCGCCCTCCGGGAACCGGGGGCGCGAGGGGTTCGGCAGGGGAGGTCGACATGCGCCGAGGGTAAGGACCCCGGGCCCGCGCCGCACCGGGACTGGGCCTTCCGGGCGACGGCCCGCGCCGGTTCCCCGGCGAGGGGCCCGGGGAAGGTCCGCGCGGCACGGGAGCGGCACGGGACTCGCCGTCAGCGCCGCGCCCGGGGAGCCACGGTGGCGGCAGCCCCGGGGTGCGGGCCCGATGGGTGATGTTGGTGCGGGTCGGTGGCCCGTCGGCCCGGGGACCGGGGGTGTGCGGCCGATACTGCGGGCATGAGACCCCTTGGCAGGACCGCGCTGCTGCGCCTCGCGGCGGTCACCGCGCTCGTCACCCTCAGCGTCCCGGTCACCACCGCCGGCGGGGCGGTGGCCGACGGCGGCGGTCAGCGGCGGCACTGTGTCGGTTCGCCGCGCCCGGACGGCGGGCCGGCGCTGGACGTCCTGCGGATCGCGGAGCAGGCCAAGGCGGAGATGGACCTCAAGTCGGTGGTCCTGCGGGTCACCGTCGACGGCCGGGAGGTGATCACCTCCGCACTCGGCGAGTCGATGACGGGTGTCCCCGCCGACCCGGCCATGCACTTCCGCAACGGCAACATCGCGATCAGCTACCTGGGCACCGCGCTGCTGCGGCTGGTGGACGAGGGCCGGGTCGGCCTCGACGACCCGGTGGCGCAATGGCTGCCCGGCCTGGCGGGCGGCGACCGGATCACGCTGCGCATGCTCGGCGCCTCCACCACCGGCCTGGTCGACTACGTCAAGGCCCCCGGCTTCGCCGAGTCGGTGTACGCGGACCCGTTCCGCCAGTGGACCCCCGAGGAACTGGTGGGGATCTCGACCGGCGCGGACCGGCTGTACGACCCGGGCACCAACTGGAACTACTCGCACGCCAACTTCGTCCTGCTCGGCGCCGCCCTGGAGAAGATCACCGGGACCCGGCTGGACGTGCTGCTCCAGCGCCTGGTGCTGGACCCGCTCGGGCTGCGCGAGACGCGCAACGGCTTCACGCCCGACATCCCGGCGCCCGTCCTGCACGCCTTCACCTCCGACCGCGGGACGTACGAGGAGTCGACCTTCTGGAACCCCTCGTGGACCACCGCCCCCGGCGCGGTGGAGACCACCGACATCTGCGACCTGGCCCGCTCGGCGGGCGGTATCGGCTCGGGTGAACTGCTGTCCGCGTCGGCCCGGCAGGAGCTGCTCAACCCGGGGACGGTGGGGCTCGGCACGCCGACCGCCACGTGTCCGGCCACGGTGTGCCTGGCCAACTCGGAGGCGACCCACTACGGCATGGGTGTGCTGGTGCTGGGCGACTGGGTCGCCCAGCACCCGTTGTTCTTCGGGTACTCGGCCTCCCAGGACTACCTGCCGTGCGAGCACCTGTCCATCGCCGTCTCGACCACCCAGGGGCCGGGCGCCGACGGCGGCCACAGTGCGCACGCCATCGCCCAGCGGATCGCCGCCGCGCTCGCCCCGGACCACCCCATCCCCGACTTCGGCTGAGCCGGGCGCCACTCTCCCTGCCCCGGACGCGCCCGCCCGTCCCAGTCCCCGCCGCCGGTCAGCCGCCGCCCGTCAGCCGCTGGTGGGGGCTCCGGCGGGCTCGCGGTCGGCGAGGTCCCCGTCCGCGCGGCCCGGGTCGGGTAGGAAGGGGATGACCCGGCAGACGAAGACGATGTGGGCGACCAGGACGGGCACCACGAGCAGGCCGACGAGCAGGAATTCGAAGGCGGGCAGCGCGCAGGCGACCAGCCCGAGGACCAGTCGGACGACGGCCCGGGCACGCGGGCCCCGCGCCGTCCAGGGGGCGACCATCAGCAGGGCCACCACCACCGGCCCGCCGAACCCCACGGCGAACATGACCACCAGCCGCAGGTAGTACGCGACCGGGAGGGCGTCGGTCCCGTCGAAGTACAGGGCCATCAGGGCGAGCGGGAGCAGCGGCTGGAGCAGCGCGACCGGCGCCAGGTAGTAGGCGAGATAGTACGCGGCAGCCCGGCCGAACCAGCCGAGTGAGGTCCGGCCGCGGGTCGCCCACGCACGGGCGCCGAGTGCGAACGGCAGCAGGAGCAGCGGTGCCACGCACAGGAGGAGGAAGCCGCGGCCGTCGCCGGGGTGTTCCCCGGTCAGTCCGCAGATCGCGAGGTAGGCGGCGGGTACCGCCACGAGCGCCGTGACGGCGAAGGAGTGGCCGACCTGGCAGGGCGTACCGGACATCCGGCGGCCGCGGCTCCCGGCCGGCACTGCCCCGACCTGCTGAAATCCCGTCATGTGCGCCCCCGCCAGTGAATTGAACACGTTCAAACTAGCGGGTCGTAGGCGTCACGGTCAATCGCTCCACCACCCCCCGGGTCACCCACCCGCCGGCCACCTCGCACCCACCCGCCGATCACTCGGTCACAACTGGGCAAACAGACCCCAAACGCTCGCGAAAGCCTTCGATCAGCAGGACATCTGCGCTATCGAGGCATTAATGAAAGGCATCAGGCGCCGTCGTGGTGTAGAATCAGAAGCACAAGGGCAGCCGCTGAACGGGCGTCACGACGACGCCGGCGGCACCCGACTCCAGGGGGAGAAACATCATGAGTTACCACTACGAGGCGATTCAGGCGACGATCGACGAGCGGCTCCGGACCGCCGAGCAGGACCGCATCGTCCGCGCGCTGCGGCTCAAGCACCGCGCCGAGCGAGTCCAGAAGCGGGCCCGCCAGGCCCTCGACAGCCTGACCGCATGAGCACCCCGCTCCGAACGGGCCGCCACCGTGACCACGGTGCCGGCCCGTTCTGCTTTTCCGGTCCGGGGAGCGTCACGGCCGGCCGCGCCGATCCCGTGTGGCTGCGACCGGAGTTCCGGGGCGGCGAGGCACCCGGCAAGGCCTTCGGCAGCGAGGTGCAGAGCGGCCCGAACCCCCCGCTGTACGACCACCTGGCGGCCTTCTTCGGACGCGACCCCGCCCGGGCATGAGCGCCCGCCTTGCGGCGAGCGCGGAGCGGCGGGGGCTCCCCCCGCCAGGGGCGTCGTACGACAGAACCACCTCCCGCGGCGGGGCATTCGCCCGTGCCGCCTCAGTGTCTTCGGCCGCGGGCCCGGGCAGGGGCCCGGTTGCGGATGCGGTGTCCGTGCAACTGGTCGGCCGTGGTGCGGCCGGCGATGATGACGCCGCCCGCGAGGCCCGGGATCAGCAGGACGGCCAACGGCGTGACGGCGCCGCTGACGAGGCTGTCCAGGGTCAGCAGGAGGGCGGCGGCCATCAGGCAGGCGGCGCCGGTGTGCAGTCGGTGCCCGAGTTCGGCGCGGTGGCGGGCGAGGACGGCTCCCACCAGGCTCAGGACGTAGAGCAGCAGCCCCAGGGTCTCGGTCAGCACGAGCAGGCCGTCCGTCGGCGCGCCGGTCAGCAGGCGGCCCGCGGCGGCGAGTGCGGCCAGCGCGGTGGCGAGGGTGACGGTGTGGGCGAGGGCGATGTGGCGTCGGGACCCGGCGGGCGCGGCGTACTCGCGCCGCGTGTCCGTCGGGGCGGGCAGGGCCGCGTCCGGCGGCGGGGCGGCAACGGGCGCCGAGGCACTGACGGGTACCGGAGCGGTGACGGGTGCCTGCCGCCGGTCGCGTGTGACGAGGGCGAGGGCCCCGCTGCCGAGGGGTACGGCGAGGACGAGGGTGTACAGGGACGGGCCGGCCCAGGCCGGCAGCGCGGACGGGAACCAGGCCGCCGTGACCAGCGTCCCGTAGCCGCCCATCAGCGCGGCCGTCCAGCGGCGCCGGCCGAGCGTGCGGCAGGCGACCGCGAGCAGCCCGGTGAGCGCGACCGTGAGGGCGGCCGTCGCCGCGAGGCCGAGACCGGCCGAGCCGGGACTCCCCCGCCACCACATGGCCGTCAGCACCCCGGGCCATCCGGCGCGGTCGCTGTCCGGCGGCACGAGCAGCGCGCCCAGCGCGAGACCGGCCCACAGGCCGCCGGCCAGACCCGCCAGACGCGCCGTCAGAAACCCGGGCCCGCGCCCGGCCGCGGCGGCGACGCAGGCCCACACGCCGCGGCCCAGCACGGTCCCGGCGGGCAGCAGCAGGGGCAGCGCGAGCCAGGCGTACACCGGCTGGAGGGTGGTGAGTTGGCCCAGTTGGAGGTCGCCCGTGCGCAGCCGGTACAGCATCACGTCGAAGGAGTGCGACATCAGGAGGGTGAGGGTGAACATGGCGACGCACCCGATCAGTGCCGCCTCCCAGCCGGTCAGTTCGTCGGCCCGGGCGGGGGCCGCCAGGACGGCGCGTCTGCGGGCGAGCGGGGGGTGGGTGGCGAACGGCCACACCGGTCCCTCGTCCTCGGGGTCGGGCGGATCCTGGGGCGGCTTCTCGGGCGACTTCTCGGGCAGCTCCTCGGGCGGCGTGCGGGGTGACGGTGCGGGTTCGCCGCCGGCGCCGGACCGGGGGTGGTGACGGCGGGCGGCCCGGGCGGACCGCTGGTGTGCCAGCCGGCGCAGGAAGCGGTCCAGGCTCGCCCTGGCCGTCCGGCCCCCGGTGCCGCCGGGCCCGGCGGCGGCGTACGCGTCGGCGTGGAACTCCCGTGCGTGCAGGTAGGTGTTGCGCGCCGCGAGGACGAGGCAGCCGAGCACCAGCAGCCGGTACCCGAGGTCGCGCAGTCCGCTCTCCCAGGCGGCCCGGCCCGACAGCGAGTAGCCGAGCACTGCCAGCACCAGGACCACGAACGCGCCCCACAGCGCGGTGACCGCGAAGGTGACGTCGACGTCCCGGTTCCGGATGTGGCCGAGTTCGTGGCGCACGATGACCGCGAAGGTGTCCGGGTCCTCGTCGAAGAGGTCGGGCATCCCGCTGGCGAGCTCGATGTGGCGGCGCCGCCAGTGGCCGAAGGCGAGCGCGTTCTGGGTGTAGTCGTTCGCGTCGAGCCAGACCCCGGAGAGGGTGACCCCGGCGTCGGCGGCCTGCCGGTACACGGCGGCGGCCAGGTCCGGCCGGTAGCCGGCGTCCGGGCCGGTGGCGGGGGTGGGGCGCAGCCGCATCAGGCGCCGGAGCAGGATCTGCCGGTACGGCGCGGTCGCGTAGAGCAGCAGGCCGCCGCCGACCAGCACCGCCAGGTTCAGTGCGGCGCGTACCTCGGGCCGGTCGCGGGCGGGGTGTGCTCCGCACTGCTCGCGGGTGAGGCGGGTGAGCACCGTCCGCTCCTCGGTCGTCAGTTCCCGCCACTGCCAGACCGGTGACCCGGCGGCGAGCAGCAGTTCCTCCTCGGGTGTGGGCGGCAGCGAGAGGCGGTAGTCCATCTCCGCCTGGCCTACGCAGACCGTGTACGCCAGTTGGGCGTCGGCCTGTGCGCGCGGCGTGGTCACGAACGCGATGCTGACGGCCGCCGCCATCAGTGCGATGCAGAACAGGGCCGCCCGGGCGAACACGGCTACTCCCCCGCTGCCGGGCCCCCGTCGGCGGCCGTGCCCGGCGGCTGCGCGGCGGCGGGCGGCGTCGCGGCGGCGGTGGCGGGACCGGCAGCGGTGGCGGGGCGGGCGGCGTCGGGCAGGGTGGTGCTCTCGCTCCCGGCCAGCAGGCCGACGACACTCGTGAGCGCGGAGTCGGCGATCCGCTGCGCCAGCTCCTCGGGGACGTGTCGGCGGGCCCCCGCGAGCGCGGCGTCCCGGTACCGCTGGAGCTCGGCGGCCGAGATCGGGCGGGGAGAGGTCGGGTGGGCGGCGGTCGGTCGGGGCGGCACGGCGGGCGGGGCGGCCGGCGGATCGGCCGGCGGATCGGCGGGCGGCCCGCTCTCCAGGGCGCGCGTCCGGCGCCGCCGGCGGCCACCGAAGACCTGGTCGACGGCGCGGGCCGAGAGGCGGGTGACCAGTTCGGCCGACATCGCCCCGACCACGGCGGCGGCCGCCGACAGCGCGGCCGGGGTGACGGCATCCGTGCCGAAACCGATCGGGTCCATCGCCACCGGCTTGCGCCGCCACAGGCGCCGGGGGAGGTAATCCCGGGCCCGCGACTCGAACAGCGGCAACTCCTTGTCGGCGACCTCCTGCACGACGCTGCGCGCCAGGTCCCGAGCGAGCTGCCGTCGCCGCCCGTACAGCAACACCGGGACCACCCGGTCGGCCTCGGCGGCCATCAGCGGATCCGTCACCCTCATCATCCCCCTGCCGTCGCCCCACCCTGGCCGGCCCGGCGGACAGCGGCCCCGGACGGCCCATGACACACCGCCAATGATGGATGAAATAGCTTTACCTGTCCGTGATTTGACGAACAATCACCGATGAATGCAGAGCCCGGCGGCCCCGGACCACAGCGAGGCACCCGGCGGACCCGGGTGGAGGTGAACGGGTGCGGACAGCAGTGGACAGTCGCGAGCAGCCGAAGGCCTGGAGAACGGACACCCGCCACCGGCACCGTGTACGGCATGAACGGTGCACCGGCCTCGCAGCCGCAGCACCGGCCGCCGCACCTGAGCACCACCCGGTTCCCTACCGGCCGGGCACACGACCAAGGACGCCCCGACATGAAGCACAGCCTGACCGCCGTCGCCCTCGCGGCGCTCACCGCCGTCGTACCGGCGCTCGCCAACGGCGCCGACGCCGGCCACCGGCCCCCCGCCGCCATCGACTGGCACGCCTGCGCCGACGCCGACTTCCGGCAGATGCAGTGCGGCTCGATCCGCGTGCCGGTGGACCGGGCGCACCCGGGCGGTGACACCCTCACCCTCGCGCTGGTCCGCCGCCCCGCCGACGACCGGGCGCACCGCGCGGGCACCCTGCTGCTGAACGACGGCGCCGGCGGCTCGTCGATCGAGCAGCTGCGGCTGGCGATGCACATCGGACTGCCGAAGTTCGCCGGGGACATGACGCAGAAGTTCGACCTGGTCGCGGTGGACCCGCGCGGCGTCGGGCACAGTACCCCGATCCTGTGCGACGGCCCGCTCAAGCCCGCCGGTATCAGCCACTTCCCCAAGGACCAGGCCGCGTTCGACGCGCTGGTGGCCAACAACCGGGCCGTCGCGGACGACTGTCTGCGGCGCAACGGCAAGCTCCCCGCGCACGTCGATCTGGTCAGCACCGCACGGGACTTCGAGGCGGTGCGGATCGGTCTGGGCGAGCAGCAGCTGAACTGGTACGGGATCGACTACAGCACGCTGCTCGGCCGCACCTACGCCGAGCTGTACCCGGGGCGGCTGCGCAGCATGGTCCTCGACACCGCGCTGGACGACACCGGCTCGCCGCTGCGGCGGATCACCGAGGAGGCGTCCGCCGCCGAGACGGCCTTCGACCGCTTCGCCGCGTGGTGCGGCGCGTCGAACGACTGCGCGCTGCACGGCAAGGACGCCGCGGCCGAGTACGACGCACTGGTCGCCCGGGCCGACCGTGCGCCGATCCCGACCGGGAGCGCGGCCCACCAGCCGCTGACCGGTGAGGACATCCGTGCGGCCACCCAGGACTTCCTGACCCTGTCGGGCCTCGCCTGGCCCGAGCTGGCGAAGGCGATCGTTGCCGCCCAGGGCGGCAACGCGGGCGCCTTCACCCACGACCCGGACGACACCCTGGACCCGGCCCAGGTCCAGCTGCAGGTACCCGCCTGCCTGGACACCCCGCGCCCGGTGCACAGCTTCGCCGAGCTCGCCGCGCTCCAGCGGGACCTCGCCGAGGTGTCGCCGCACCTGGGTGGCGCCGTGCGGCTCTACCGGGCCGTGGCCGGCTGTCTCGCCTGGCCGGTCGCGGCCGCGCCGGTGGCGGCGGGTGCTCCGGTCAAGGGCGCGCCGCCCGCGCTGGTCGTGCAGTCCACCCACCAGGCGCTGGCGCCGTTCGGGGCGGGTGCGGCGATGGCCGCGCAGCTGCCCGGCAGCGTGGTGCTCGGCCGGGAGGGTGACGACTACAGCATGTTCCTGCTGTCCCCGTGCGTCCGGGCCGCCACCAACCGGTATCTGACCACCCTCGCGCTGCCCGCCGCCGGCACCGTCTGCACCGACTGACCGCCCCCTGAGCCATCCTCCCGGGCCCGCCGCGGACTCCCCCCGGCCGCGGCCGCCCAGCACCGGGCCCGCCCTGTCCCTCCGGCAGGGCGGGCCCGGTGTGTCTCCGGCGGCCGGGCGCTCCGGGAGGAGCGGCCGCCGGGGCCCGCGCCTACGGTGGGATCACCGGCGGGGCCCGCGCGGGCGCCGCGGCACCACCCCGAGACGCAGGAGGACCCACGTCATGAGCAGCGGCATCACCGTGATCATCTACCACGTCGAGGACCTGGCCCGGTCCAAGGAGCTGTTCGGCGCCTTCCTCGGCGTCGGGCCGACGACGGACACGCCGTACTACGTCGGCTACGAGCTCGAGGGCCAGCAGATCGGTCTCGTCCCCGACGGCCGCACCAACGGCTCGGGGCCGGTCTGCTTCCGCGACGTGCCCGACATCGCGGCGGCCCACCGGGCGCTGCTGGCCGCCGGTGCCGAGGTGCACGAGGAGCCGCACGATGTCGGCGGCGGCCTGCTGGTCGCCTCCGTCAAGGACGCCGACGGCAACGTCATCGGGCTCCGCCAGCAGCCGTGACCCCAGCCGTGGAGGGCGGATCTAGCGGGCGGGTCGCGGGGGCGGTCGGGCCGGGTGCCCGCCGCCCCCGGCCCGGCTCCCGGCCCGGGCCCGGCGGTTACTCCGGGGCGGTGGCGGTGATCACCGCGAAGGTGCCGCCCTGCGGGTCGGCGAGGACGGCCATCCGGCCGGCCGGCATGTCGAACGCCGGGGCCATGACGCTGCCGCCGGCCCGGACCGCGGCGTCCTGGACGCTGTCGACGTCGTCGACGCTGAAGTACGGCAGCCAGTGCGGCGGAACCCCGGGCGGCAGCGCGGAGAGGTCCATCATCCCGGCGACCGCGCGGCCGGCCACCTGGAACTGGGTGTAGCCCTCGGCGCCGGGCATCTCGGACGGGGCCGTGCTGATCGGCAGCACGGCCGAGTAGAACGCGGCGGCGGCACCGGTGTCGCCGGTGCTCAGTTCGTTCCAGCTCAGGGCGCCGTGCTCGTTGACGATGCCGGCGCCGTCGAAGGTGCCGGGCTGCCAGAGGCCGACGACGGCGCCGGTCGGGTCGGTGATCACGGCCATCCGCCCGAGATCCATGACGTCCATCGGGCCGACCATCACGCTGCCGCCCGCGTCGGTGGCGGTCTTGAGGGTGGCGTCGATGCTGTCGGTGGTCAGGTACGTGGTCCACACGGTCGGCGGCATCGGGTCGGGGGTGGAGCCGTCGGGGTTGGACGCGCGCATGATCCCGGCCACCGGCTTGCCCTTGAGGAGGCAGACGGAGTATCCGCCGGTCTCCGGCGGGCCGATCTCGCCCTGCCAGCCGAAGAGGTCGCCGTAGAAGTCGAGGGCGGCCTGCTGGTCGGGGACCATCAGGTCGATCCAGCAGGGGGTGCCGGGCTTGTAGGGGCCGTTCATGTCGGGCACGGGTTCCTCCGGGTGCGCTCGTTCCGCGGGGTGGCGGGGACTCGCCGGGCATACCCGCCCTGACCGTCCCGAACCGGGCCGAACGGGTGAACGACACCGGACGGAGCAGTCTGGCGGGACGTCACGGCCGGCCGTTCCACGGTGCGGGCGAACCCGGGTCCGGCCGGGCGCCGCAGGAGACCTTGCGGTGTCGGGCCCGGGAAGTGGCACCCGTTCAGCGACGGGCGCCGAAGATCTTCCTGTCGCCGGGGCGGCGGGCCCTGGTCCGTCGTCCTCGCTGCTCAGGCGGACTGTTCACGCGGGACGGTTCAGGCGGGCGGTTCAGGCGGGTGCGGTGTGCCGGAGGATCGCGGGGACGGTCACCGCCCAGTCGGCCCGCTCGACCCCGTGGCCGGCGTCCGCCAGGAGCAGCAGGCGGGCGCCGGGGATCTGTTCCGCGAGCGCCTCGCCGTGGGCGGGCGGGAACATCGGGTCCGCCGAGCCGTGGATCACCAGGGTGGGTGCGGTGATGGCGGACAGCGGCGCCGGCGGGGGTGGGCCGTCCGCCAGTGCGTCGTGGTGGCGGGCCGCGGTGAAGTCGATCGCGCGCTCGAGGTCGCGCCGGACCAGCCTGCGGGCGGCCGCTTCGTCGAACGGGCGCCGGCCGCCCGCGAGCATCCGCGCGTACGCGACCTGGTGGTCGGTCACCGCGTCGGCGTCCGCCGGGTCGGCGGGCGCGGTCGCGGCGAAGCGCAGGAACTCCTCGGTCGGTGCGGGCAGGTCGGGTTTCCCGGGGACGGCGGCGGAGGTGCTGATCAGGACGAGGGAGCGGACGCGGCCGGCGGCGTCGCCGAGCGCGAGCCGCTGGGCGAGGGCCCCGCCGGCCGAGACGCCGACCAGGTGGGCGGTCGGGATCCGCAGCCCGTCGAGCACCCGGACGGCGTCCTCGGCCAGGTCGGCGCCGGTGTAGCCGGTGTAGCCGGTGCGGCCCGGTCGGTGGGTGGCCGACCGGCCGGTGTCGCGGTGGTCGTAGCGGATCACCCGCCGCCCGCCGTCGGCGAGCAGCCGGCAGAAGCCCTCGTCCCACCAGAGCATCGAGGCGCCGAGGCCCATGATCAGCAGGACGGGCGGGTCCCCGAGGTCCCCGAAGGACTCGGTGCACAGCGCGATGCCGTCGACCTCGACGGTGTGTTCGGCCATGGCGGCGGTCTCCTCTCCGGTCCCATCCTGCCCCGCCGCGCCCGGCTCGACGTGCTGCCGGGCGGGTCAGGTCCGGTCAGGTCGGGTCAGATCCGGTCGGCGGGGGCGGCCGGGTCGGCGGGGCCCGGTCACGGCCGGGGCAGGTCCGCCAGCCAGGCGTGCCCGGGGTGCACCCGGGTGAGGAGGTCGGCCAGGGTCCGCCGCTGGGTGGGGTCGAGCAGCGGGAGGGTGGTGGTGAAGTCCCGGCGGTCCTTGGGGCGCAGTGCCTTGGCCTTGAACAGCAGGGTCAGTTCCGGTGCGAGGTAGGGGATCCCCGCGGCCGTGCGGCGGACCACGGAGCTGTAGGGCAGGCGCACTGTCGGGTCGCGGCGGCAGATCCAGGTGGTGCCGTCGTGCGGTTCGCGGAACACGTCCACCAGGAAGTTCCCGGTCGCGGGGTCGCGCAGCCAGGTCTGGTGGGTGCGGGCGAGGGCCTCCGGCGCCGGGTCCTGCCAGATGTGCCCGGAGTCGACGACGTCGAAGGCGAGTTCGGGGAAGCGGGCCCGGATCTCGGGGAACCGGGCGGCCGGGACCGCCATCTCGAGGTCGCTGTGCTCGCGGGTCTGCTCGCCCTTGAACAGGTCGAGCGCCCAGCCCCCGGCGATGCACCAGGGGGCCGTCACGCCCGTGAGCCGGTCGGCGAGTCGGACGGGTGTCCAGGCCTGCGTCCATCGGGCCACGGCCTCGGCCTCGGTGATCTCGACGCCGCCCGGCGGGAGTTGTTCGGTCACCGGCCGAGCCTACCGGCCGGGTCGGGTGCGCCGGGGCGGTTCGGGTCGCCCGGGCCCGTACCGGTCGCCCGGCTCAGCGGCGGCGGACCATGGCCTGGGGCAGGCGGCCGTCCTCCCAGTAGCCGTCGAGGATGACGAGCAGGCCTTCCGGGTCGCGCATCAGCTCGGGCACCCGGTCGCCGTACGCGTCCTGGAGCGGGTCGCGGTCGACGGTGCGGCGTTCGGCGGCGGTGAAGGAGGAGGAGTAGCCGTGGCAGGCGCTGCACCAGAGGTAGTTGATCATCGATGGGGTGGTGCGGCCGAGCTTCTCGCGGTGGTAGGAGCGCAGGCCGAGGTGGCCGCAGAGCGGGCAGGTGCGCTCCGTCACCGGACGGTCCAGCTGGGCGCGCAGGGCTTCGCGGTCGTTGTCGTCGTATCGGCGTGCCATGGGCTGACGGCCTTTCGGGGTGCAGGGGTGCAGGGTGCAGGAGAGCCGGTGCGGGCGGGAAGCGGCCGGGCCGGCCGCGGCGGAGGTCTCCCCCGCCGCGGCCGGCCCGGCGTGCGTCAATTCTCGCCGGAGATCCTCCGCCACATCATCTGGCCGAAGTCCTCCGCGTCCTCCTCGCTGCCCTTGTCGCCGTGGATCCGCATGCCCTCCTGGTGGTGCACCTCGTGGAAGAAGGTGACCACGGCCTCCTTGATGTTGCGCAGGCCCTTGTTGGAGAGCTCGATGATCGGCAGGCCGTTGCGGCCGCGGTGCGGCACGTCGGTCATGGTCGAGTTCGCCCGGATGTAGTGCGGGCTGTTGCCGTAGTTGAACTCGCCGGTGTCCCCGTCGATGATCCGTTCCTGGTGGACCACGTCGTACCGGTCCCAGGTGTCGCCGTGCCCGGCCCTGGCCAGGGTCTGCTTGAGCCGGCCGAGGCTGACCGCGGGCCCGGACTCGTACTCGTTCGGCTTGCCCTTGGGGCCGCGCCGGTAGGCGTTGCCGCTGGTGCCGGAGTCGGCGGCGTCGGGGGCCGGCTTGGGCTCCTCGGCGGTCTTGCCGCTGCCGCTCTTGTTGCCGCTGCCGCCCGGTTCCTTGCCGCCCTTTCCGGTGCCGGACTTGGGCGTGGACGGGGTGTCGCCCTTGGGGGTGGTCGGCGCCGGGTCGGCGGGCGTGGTGGTGGGCAGGTCGCCGGAGAGCAGCCGCTTGACGGCGCTGACCGCGTCCTCGCCGCCCTCGACGGCCGCCTTGACCGCCTTGACGGCCTTGACGCCGCTGCTGATCGCCTTGACCGCGCCGTAGCCGTCGATCGCGAACGAGCCGACGATGCCGGTCCACTGCCCGGCGACGTACGAGGTCGAGCTGGAGTCGACGCCGAACAGCTCGGCGAGCGGGTGGTCGTCGACGTACCCGGTGTGGCCCAGCCGGAACGGGGTCTCGTTCTCGTACCCCGTCATGCTGTTGAACGCCGCGTTGTCGCCGTTGACGATGTCGGCGAAGGAGTTCCAGCCGTCGGACAGGAAGTTGACGCCCCACTGGTACGGGTCGCCGACGATGGAGTCGCCG
The DNA here is from genome assembly GCF_057220535.1 of Kitasatospora sp. NEAU-CNBT7. Taxonomy (NCBI): domain Bacteria; kingdom Bacillati; phylum Actinomycetota; class Actinomycetes; order Kitasatosporales; family Streptomycetaceae; genus Kitasatospora; species Kitasatospora sp. NEAU-CNBT7. The sequence goes on from NZ_JBXQQB010000010.1 coordinate 154,367, forward strand.
ACGCCGGTGAAGAAGCCGCCGATGGCGCCGCCCCAGCCGGAGCCCCACCACAGTCCGGTCGGGTCGCTGCCCGAGGCCGGGTTGCCGGCCGCGTAGCCGTACCCGCCGAGCTGGTTGGGGTCGCCGCTCTCCAGGACCGGGTCGACCGACAGGAACCGGCCGGTGACCGGGTCGTAGTGCCGCGCCCCGAGCAGGGTGAACCCGGTGACGGTGTCGGCGGGCTTGCCCAGGAAGCCGTGGTTGTCGGCCCAGGCGCCCGGTGCGGTGCCCCGCGGGTTGCCGTACGGGTCGAAGGAGCGCCGGGTGATGCCGAGCGTGGCGCCGTCGACCTGGAGCTGGGCGGTGCCCTGCGGGGTGGTCGGCTGGTAGCTGATGGCGCCGCCGCTGGAGCGGACGGTGACCGTGCCGTCGGGTGCGCGGTAGTAGCGCAGCGCGGTGACGGTCTTTCCGGTGGCGTCGAGGCTGAGCTGCTCGTTGCCGGAGAACAGGTAGAGCGTGTTGCCGCCGGGGGCGCGCTGGATCAGCAGTCCGCCGTCGGCGTCGTACAGGTAGCCGGTCTTCTTGCCGTCGGTGGTGACGGCGCCGGTGCGGCCCTCCTCGTCGTAGTCGATGGCCTGGCTGCCGGTGCGGGCGCCGGTGGTGGTCCGGGTCCGGGTGTTGCCGGCCTCGTCGTAGCCGGGGGTGAGCACCGTGGTGCCGGCCGGGCCGGTGGTGGTGACCGTCGAGACCGCGTTGGGCCGCTTGGCCGGGGTGGTCCCGGAGCCCGGGTAGGCGAGGGACTGCGCGACGTCCTTGGCCGCGTTGCCGGTCACGTCGTGGCCGACCTGGCGGGTGCGGTCGCCGAGCTGGTCGAACTGCCAGTCCAGCCAGTACGGGGCCGGGCCGCCGACGGTGGCCGGCGTGGGCCGGGCCGTGGTGCAGCGGGCCAGCTGGCCAGCGGTGGCGGTGGTGATGCCCTTGGTGTCGGTCCAGGCGGTGGTCAGCCGGCGCTGCGCGTCGTAGCCGTAGCACTGGGTGTCGGTGGTGCGGTCGGTGCCGCCGCTGGACTGGACGTCGGTGACGGCGGTGACGTTGCCGGCCTGGTCGTAGCCGAAGGTGGTGGCGGAGATCGGGTTGGCGGTGTTGGTCTGCAGGGTGACGCGGTTGGTGGCCGGTCGGCCGGTCGCCTGGTCGTAGGTCTGCGCGGTGCGCAGCTGCTTGCTCGGTGTGCCGAGGGTGGTCTGCAGGACCTCGCCGAGCGGGCTGTAGTTGACGGTGGCGACGTAGGGCCGGCTGGGCGAGCCCATGCTGACCAGGCCGCCTTCGAGGTTGTAGCCGTAGCCGACCGTCTCGGCGGGCAGTCCGCCGTCGGTGCCGTACGAGGTCGAGGCCAGCAGGCCGACGTTCTCGGTGTAGGCGGCCTTGGCGGTGTAGGTGCCGGCCAGGGCGCCTTCGGCGGCGGGGATCACGGTGGTGACGGAGGTCGCCTGGCCGACGGCGTTGTAGCCGTCGACGCGCTGGACGTAGGCGGCGCCGCTCTTGCCGCCGACGTAGCGGGTGGAGGCGACCGGCAGGCCCTTGCCGAGCTTGTCGTAGCTCCACTCGGCCAGCAGCTTGGTCTGGTCGCCGGTGTCGGTGCCCGCGTACTCGGCGATGCGCCGGCCCAGCGCGTCGTAGCTGAACGACAGGGTCTGCTTGCGGGCGTCGGTGGTGCTGGTGAGCCGGCCGAGCGGGTCGTACCCGGCGCTGGAGGCGCCGGCCGCGGGGTCGGTCTGCGAGGTCATCCGGCCTTGCAGGTCGTAGCCGTAGGACCAGGTGTTGCCGGCGTTGTCCTTGACGGTGGAGATCTGTCCGCGGGCGGTGTAGCCGAAGCGGGTGGTGATGTCCGCGGCGGGCGCGGTGTTCGTGGTGCCGGCGGACCACAGGCGGGTGTTGGCGGCGTCGTAGAGCGCGAGGTCGTCGTCGGCCTGGACCTTGAGGTAGCCGCCGGGGTGGCTGCCGGTGCCGGTGGACCACAGGGTGGTCTTCCCGGTCGGGTCGAGGACGGCGAGGTTGCCGTCGGTCTGGACGGTGGCGTAGGCGCCGGGGTGGCCGCCGGTGCCGGCGGACCACAGGGCCTTGTCGCCGACGAGCGCGGTCAGCACCAGGTTGCCGTCGGGCTGCATGCTGAGCCGGACGCCCGCGGAGACCACCGAGGTGCCGGCGGCCAGCCGGGTGCCTGCGCCGAGCTGGCGGTCGGGGGTGGTGTCGCGGACGACGCTGGCGGTGGTGCGGCCCTGGGCGTCGGTGTAGGTGGTGGTGGCCTTGCCGCCCTGCGCCGGGGTGGTGTCGACCCGGTCGACGCCCTGGTAGGCGACGGCGCTCTGCCACAGCGTGCTGGCGAACGAGGCCAGGCTGGTGGTGACCGGGCGGCCCTGGCCGTCGTAGGCGGTGCGGGTCACCGACGGGCCGGTCCGGTTGGTCTCGGCCCACATGGTGGTGCCGGGCGCGTGCTCGGTGTCGGCGTAGGTGGCGATGCTGGAGACGGTCCAGCCGTGCGAGTCGTAGAAGGTGGAGGAGACCAGCCGGCCGGCCGAGTTGTCGGCGGGGGTGGACTGGGTCTGGCGGGGTTGCAGGGTGCCGTCGTAGAGGGTGACGGAGGTGCTGTAGGAGCCGTCCTCGCGCAGGCTCCGGGTGGTGACGGAGGACGGTGTCGGGTTGTCGCCGGCGCCGTGCACGTCGTAGGAGTAGGTGCGGTCGGGGGTCTGGGTGGCCTTGTCGCGGCCCGGGGACCAGACCTTCTCCCGGCGGCCGAGCGCGTCGTACGCCGCGTCGGTCACCTGGTTGTTGGCGTCCACCGAGTGCAGCACGGACGCCCGGCCGGGCGAGACGGTGCTGGTGGCCTTCCACTGGAGCGGGTTGGTGGTGGACAGCGTGGTGGGCAGCAGGCCGGTCTCGGGCTGGTACCCGGTGGTGGTGGTCTGTCCGGCGGCGTCGGTGCTGGCGGTGACCCGCCCGTACCGGTCGTAGGACATCCCGCCGAGGGTCTGGAACTGCGGCCGGCCCTGGGCGTCGTAGCCGGTGGCCGCCTGGGTGGCGGTGACCAGGCCGAGCGAGCTGCCGTTCTGGCCGAGCACGCCGTAGCTGCCGGGGTGGTCGACCGAGCCGTCGCCGTCGTAGAAGATCCGCTTGTGGGAGAGGGTGGTGTCCTTGCCGGGCGCGGTGGTGCACGGGCCCGCGACGCTGATCGTCTCCTTCGGGGAGACCAGCATCATCGGGTTGTCCGCCGGGGCGTCGGCGTAGGTGGTGGTGGTGCAGGTCTGCTGCTTGGGGTCGGCCAGGTCGGGTTGCTCGTCCTGCTTCCAGATCCGGCCGGTGGAGTCGAAGGTGGTGCCGGAGCGGCCGGTGCGCCAGGTGCCGTCGGCGAGCAGGCCCTGGGTGCGCGAGGAGGTCGAGGTGATCCGGCGCGAGGTCAGGTCCGGCAGTTCGGACAGCTTGTCCGGCTTCGGGTCCTCGGAGGTCCAGGCCTTGCGGCCGGCGCTCGCGGTGACCGTGGAGGCCGGCGGGTCGGTGAGGGTGCGGCTGACGACGCTGCCGCCGGCCTGGGTGTACCCGAGCGTCTGGTACGGGGTGCCGGCCAGCCAGGGGCTGTCGGTGATCTCCTCGTTCAGTACGGTGCGGACCGTGACGCTGCGGGTGGTCCCGTCGGCCTTGCGGTCGCCGTCCATGCCCTGGAGGTAGGAGACGGTGCTCTGGGTGACCGGGTCGGGTGCGGCGCCGGTGGTGGTGGTGACGGTGCGGAAGCCCCGGAAGTCGTTCCAGGTGCGGTGCTTGTCGTCGGTGAGGTCGGAGTCGTCGCGGTGCCAGGCGGCGCCGTCGGCGTAGGTGTAGTTGGTGACCTTGGCGGGCGAGCCGGCCTTGGTGCGGTCGCTGTCGGTGACCTGGGAGACCAGGGTCTTGTGGAACCAGTCCTCGATCGGCTCGACGCCGCCCGGGGTGTTCCAGAAGACCGGGTAGCAGGCCATCGTGTTGCTGTCCGCCGAGGCGGGCATCTTCTTCTTCTCGCGGGAGCACTCCGGTGCGCGGTAGGTGACCGCGACGGATTCACCGGTCTCGGTCTGCACGCTGGAGATCCGCGGGTGGTACAGCGGCGGGGCGGCCGGGGTGAGCCCGTCGACCCGGTTGTCCATCTCGATCCCGGCGAAGGTGACCGGGTCGAGGGTGATCGGCCCGCTGCCGCCGGCCGAGGTGTCCTTGCCGGTGTGGGTGAGCTTGGAGAGCCACATCACGGACTGCAGCGAGCCGGTGCTCTTCGGGTCCTGGGTCTTGCCGGTGACCGGGTCGTAGGTGCCGCCGGCGTCCGAGAAGACCTGGGTCAGGTCGTAGCTGTCGACGTCCTGCCAGCCGGAGGCGGTGCGGACCTTGCTGTCGATGCCCTTGAGCCGGTAGGTGGACCAGAAGGTGGGGCCGCTGATCAGACAGACGCCGTCGGTCTTGTCGTCGTCGCCGACCTTGTTCTTCCAGTCCGACTCGCAGTGCAGGTCGTACGGGGTGTCGGGCCAGCTGGCGGCGGTGTCCGAGGAGAGGTTGCCGTCCTTGCAGACGCTGTCCGAGGTGGTGCAGCGCTGGGCGGTGCGGAACTCGACCTTCGCGGCGGGTTCACGGCCGGCCCGCGCGTCGGCGAGCTGGTAGCCGTAGGAGATCCGGGTCAGCCGGCCGCCGCGGGTGTACTTGGTGAGGGTGCCGCCCTTGTCGTCCTCGGCGACCTGGCCGTAGCCCATGTTGTAGTAGTTGGACTCGGTCGCCCAGTCGTAGCGCTGCACGTTGCCGTGCGCGTCGACGACGAAGTCCAGGTTGAACCGGTAGCCGACCGGCTTGTCGCACTGCGAGTCGTCGCCCTTGTCCGAACTGTGGCACGGGTCGCCCGACTTGGGGTGGTAGAGCGGCACGCCCCAGGCGCTGTCGGTGGCGTCGTCGGCGGTGGTGCCGGGCGCGTGGTTGAGGCCGAGGTAGTAGGCGGTGCCGTCGGTCGTGGTGACCTTGAAGTACTCGCCCTCCCACAACCCGTTCGAAGCGCCGGTCAGCCGCTCGATCCTGGTGCCGTCGTCGCTCTGCAGGTGGTAGGCGCCGTTGTCGTCGCGCAGCAGGACGCCGTTGTGGGTGCCGAGTTGGAGGGTGGCGTTCCAGCCGGCCCAGCACTCGTCGCCGGAGTCCTTGATCCCCTGGTCCTTGCAGCTCTTGTAGGAGCGCTCGATGAAGCCGGGGTTGTACGACCAGCCGTCACCGATCCAGGAGGACTGCGAGTTGCGGGCCGAGGTCTCGCCGTCCACCGACTGGGAGTCGTAGGCGAGGCTGACGGTCGGGGCGGCGCCGCCGAGCGAGGGCGGCAGGGTGATCGGGTACTGGTAGGTGAAGGCGCCCGAGGCCGAGGCGGACCAGGCGCCCGAGGCGGACAGCGAGGTGGCGCCGAAGTCGCCCTGCGAGCCGCTGCTGCCGGCCACCGCGGCGACCGCCATCCCGGCGGAGGCCGCCGCGGCGCGGGCGGCGGGGGCGGCGAACGGGTTGGCCGCCCTGGTGCCCGCCGGGGCGGGCAGGGTGACGGCGGCGCTGAGCCTGCGGCCGACCGGGTCGTTGACCGACTCGAGCGGGGTCCGGGTGCGGCAGGCGGCGAGCTGCGGGGTGGTGAGCGCGCAGGACGGCATCGCCACCAGGTGCAGCCTGGAGGCCCAACCGCCGCCGTACGCCTGGTCGATGGCGGCGTAGTCGAGGGAGACCGAGACGTCGCCGGTGCCGGTGCCGTGGTCGGCGCGGGCCAGGCCGACCAGCAGGCCGTCGACGCCGGCGCCCTTGGCCTGCTCGCGGCCGGCCAGGCTGACCTGGACGGAGGAGACCGGGGACAGCGGGGCGAGCGGGCTGACCAGCGCGCGGGCGCGGGCGCCGACGGCGGAGGAGGCGGCCGGGGAGACCGAGACCGGCAGGGCGCCGGCCTTCACCTGGCCGGCGGGCGCGGCGAGGCTGCGCACCGGGGTGGCGGCGGCCAGGTCGACGGTGGCGCCGGCCCCCGCCGGCCACCGGGCGCCGCGCACCTCGTGCGGCGTCAGCTCGCGGGCCCCGGCGGGCGGGACGGACTGCGGGGCGTTGCCCGCGGGGCTGTCCGTCGGGTGGCCGGGCACCTTGGGCGGTGCGGGCAGCGGGTCGGCCGCCCAGGTCTTGTCGGTGTAGCGGTAGCCGCCGACCACCGACTCGGCGACCGCGAAGGGTGCCGACAGGGCGAGGGCGGTGACGGTCGCGACCGTCACCGCTCCTCTGTTCAGCCAGGCCCGTTGCCGGGCCCTGGCGCGTATGCGGAATCCGCGTGATTCTGCGCGCATGCGCAAATTCCCCCATGATACGGAAATTGGTGACGTACTGAGGGTTCGTCAGCTGACACGGCATCGGAACCCGGACGGAACCGTATTGCCAGGGTGGGGTCCCAGCAATACCCTTCCCCAGCGGTCACTCTGGCCCCATCCGTCACAGCAGTACCGGTGCTACGTCCACCAACCGGACGGAGCCGGACAGAAGTGCCGCAATTCCGACATCCGGCGGGCGGGTGGACGAACCGTCTGTGATCAGAAACACAGGCGTGACCCGGGCCGCCGCATCCTGTCCTTGAAAGGACGAACTCCATGGGGGAGCACACCCGTGCCCGGAGTCATCCGGCGCACTCACCGGCCCGCCGGCTGGCGGTGTCGGCGGCCGTCGCCGCACTGCTGCTGAGCGGCGCCGGCCCGGCCCTGGCCGACGACGGGCCGGCGCCCGGCGCGGACCCGGCCGCCGCCGTCCCGCCGCTGGCGGCCGCCAAGGCCGAGGCGGTCCGCTCCGGGCAACCGGTCACCGTCGACGCGCTGACCACCGGGACCGACCTGACGGTCGCCAACGCCGACGGCACCTTCACCGTGACCAGCAGCCTGCTGCCCGCCCGGGTCCGCCGGGACGGCGCCTGGTCCCCGGTGGACGCGACGCTGGGCCGCAACCCGGACGGCACCCTCTCGCCGAAGGCCGCGCCCTCCGGCCTGGCCCTGTCCGGCGGCGGCAGCGGCCCGCTGGCCATCCTGACCGACGCCGAGGGCCACCGGCTCTCCTACACCCTGCCGTTCGCGCTGCCCGCACCGCAGGTCAGCGGCAGCACGGCCCGCTACGACGGGGTGCTGCCGGGGGTCGACCTGAAGGTCACCAGCACCGACCAGGGCGGGTTCCACGAGGTGCTGATCGTCCGTGACGCGCAGGCCGCCGCCAACCCGGCGCTCGCCTCGCTGCGGCTGGCCACCTCGACCAGCGACGGCCTGACGCTCGGCGTGGACCCGGACGGCCGGGTGGCCGCCACCACCGCCGACGGCACCGCCGTGTTCCGCTCCCCCACCCCGCTGATGTGGGACTCCTCGGGTGCCGCCCCCGCCGCCGCGGCTCCCGCCAAGGCGGCGGCCAAGGCGGCGCCACGGGCCGCCGCGGCTGCCCCCGCCGACGGCGCCGGGCAGCCCGTCACCGCCTCCACCGCCGAGCAGCCCGGCACCGGCGCCCAGGTCAAGCCGCTCACGGTGACCGGCGGCCCGGACGCCCTGACGCTGGTCCCGGACGCCGGGCTGCTGACCGGCCCGGGCACCGTCTGGCCGCTGTACATCGACCCGTACACCAGCCCGATCACCAGCAAGAAGAGCCACTTCGTCACCGTCAAGGAGGGCTGCGCGAGCCAGAGCCCGTACGACGACGCCCAGGACAACGGCGAGGGCGTCGGCTACCAGCGCTGGCAGGAGTGCCTGGGCCTGAACCGGGCCTACTTCGCGCTCGACATCGGCAACCTCACCAAGTCCATGGTGATCTCCAAGTCGGTGGTGCACCTCACCTCGACCTACGGCGCCTCCTTCGACTGCGACAACGAGACCGGCGTCAAGCTGGCGACCGTCGGCGCGATCAGCGGCTCCACCAGCTGGAACCACCAGCCCTCGGTGACCGGCGACGGCTACATCGGCGGAACGCAGCAGGTCAAGAGCTCCAACCCGTCCCAGCACTGCGGCAACCACGACGCCAACTGGGACGTCACCGGGCAGATCAAGAAGTTGGCCGGCAAGGACGACAGCTGGACCTTCGGCCTGTTCGGCAACGAGAGCAAGTCCTCCGGTAACAACGACTTCATCCGCTTCGCCAACAACCCGTACCTGACCACGGTGTTCGACATCGCGCCCGAGGTGCCGGACAAGCTGGGTACCACTCCGGCGACCCGCGCCCCGGCGAGCAACGGGTGCGACGGTGCGGAGCCCGGCTGGATCGGCGAATCCGGACTGGCCGGCGACGCCTCCGACATCAGCCTCAACGCCCACCTCGCCACCGACATGTCCGGCGTCAACCTGCGCGCCAAGTACGAGATCTGGGACACCAAGACCGCCAACGCCGACGGCGACTCCACCTCCAAGGGCGCGCCCGTCAGCGGCTGGGTCAGCGACGGCGGCACCGCCCGCGTCAACATCGGTTTCAAGGTCGCGGACGGCCACCAGTACGGCTGGCACGTCCGGGCCGACGACAACACCCTGCTCAGCGGCTGGTCCCCGAACTGCTACTTCAAGATCGACCTCAGCGCGCCGAGCCTGCCGGCCTTCACCGACTCGCCGGTCTTCCCGCCACTCGGCGGCGACCGGGCGCCCACCGGCCACGCCGGTGACACCGGGGTCAGTATCGCCGTCAGCGCCAACGACCCGACGCCGACCGGCTGCACCCGCGGCGCCTGCGTCAGCAGCGGCATCGACCGCTTCGAGTACTCCCTCGACGCCAACATCCCCGCGAGCGGCGCCCTCAAGGTCGACGCCGTGGCCGGCACCGGCGGCAACGCCACCGCCGACATCCCGGTCGTGCTCAGTGCCGCCCAGTGGGGCGCCCACACGCTGTTCGTCCGGGCCGTCGACAACGCCGGCAACACCCAGGGCACGGTCGGCCAGTACAGCTTCTTCGCGCCGTGGAACCCGAACGCCAAGGTGACCGCCGGCGACCTGGACGGCGACGCGGTCCCCGACCTGATCGCCCCGACCACCGGCGGCGACCTGGTGCTGGTACGCGGCAACGCCGACCCGGCCGCCCCGCCCGCCACGGTGTCCGCCAAGGCGCAGAGCCCGGACGGCACCGGCTGGAACAACTACCTGGTCGCGCACCGCGGCACGGCCACCGGCACCAACGTCGACGACCTGTTCGCGTACAACAAGGCCAGCCACGAGCTGTACCTCTACCCGAACGACGCCATCACCCCCGGCGGCGCCACCGGGCACTTCACGCTCACCCAGAACGTGGTGCCGATCCGCGACTCCGCCGCCTGCCCGGCCAAGGGCTCGGACGGCACCTGGAACAACGTCACCCAGATCCTCGCCCCCGGAAAGCTCGCGGGTTCCGCCGACGGCGCCCCCGACCTGGTCACCGTCGACAAGGGCGAACTCTGGTACTTCCCCGGCACGTTCCAGGCCGGCTGCAACCTCGGCGCCGGGGTGCGGATCGGCACCGGCGACTGGTCCGGCATCACCCTGCTCGCCCCCGGCACCGTCAACGGCGTGCCGACCCTGTGGGCCCGCAACGACGCCACCGGCGCCATCAGCAGCTTCCCGCTGACCTTCGCCGGCGGCGTCCCCACCACCCGGATCACGGCCCCCACCGACGCGCCGCTGGTCTCCGGCGTCCTGGACACCGCCAACAAGAACCTCTGCCTGGACATCGCCGGCGGCCGGACCGTCAACGGCACCGCGGCGCAGATGTACACCTGCAACGGCACCGACGCCCAGACCTTCACCCGCGGCACGGACAACACCGTGCACGTGCTCGGCAAGTGCCTGGACGTGGCGAAGGGCGCCACCGAGAACAACTCCCTGGTGCAGCTGTACCAGTGCAACAACTCCGCGGCCCAGCAGTGGGTCCCCGGCCCCTACCCGGGCACCCTGAAGAACCCGCAGTCCGGCCGGTGCCTGGCCGACCCGGCGAGCAACCGCAACCCGAGGACCCAGGTCATCATCTACGACTGCCTGAACATCGCCGACCAGAAGTGGGCCGCCACCAGCGGCAACGTGCTGGCCGCCGCCCAGGCGGTCCTGCCGGTCGGCATCGGCGGCAGGGACTACCCGACCGTGGCCTCGCCCGGCGACGTCCAGGGCACCGGCTTCCCGGCGCTGTACGCGGGCAGCGGCTCCGGCCGGCTGGTCGAGTACCCGGGCGCGGCGGCGGCCGGCGGCCTCGCCCAGTTCGCCGCCCCCGTCGCGATCGGCCACGTCCACCGGCCGACCGCCTGGTGGAAGCTGGACTCCCCCGACGACAGCGTCCGCCCGACCGGCGCCCTGACCCTCAACGGCGGCGCCACCGTCGCGGCCGACGCCCAGCGGGGCGGCGCGCTCACCCTCAACGGCTCCACCGGCTACGCCGCCACCGCCGGCCCGGCGCTGGACACCAGCCGCAACTACACCGTCTCGGCCTGGGTCAACCTGACCAGTCTGACCAGCAACTCCACCTTCGTCTCGCAGTCCGGCACCAGCGCCAACGGCCTGCAGCTGTACTACTCCAGCGGGGCGCACGCCTTCGCGTTCGGGCACGCCCACGCGGACGACACCGCCGGGAAGTTCTCCAGCGCCTACGGCCCCACCACCGGTCCGCTCGCCCCGAAGACCAACACCTGGTACCACCTGGTGGGCGTCTTCGACGCGGACGCCCAGGAGCTGCGGCTGTACGTCGACGACAACACGGCCGCCACCGCCGACTACACCGGCACGGTGTGGAACGCCACCGGCCCGGTGCAGCTCGGCCGGCGTCTCTACCAGGGTGCCTACGGCGAGTACACCGCCGGCAAGGTGGCCGACGTGCAGCTCTTCGCCGAGGCGCTCACCCCGGGCGGGGTGAGCTCGATCGACAAGGACCGCCCGGTGCCGACCCAGCTCACCTGAGCGGCCCGGCCCGGCCTGACGCGGCAGGCCCGTTCCCTCCCGGCCGGGAGGGGGCGGGCCGTCCGCGTCTGCGTGCACACCGCCTGCCGCGGGCGCGGGCCGGACGGGGGCGGGCCGCGCGCGGCCGTCGGCCGCGGGCGCTACGGCCTGGTGAAGGTGAGGTGGGTGACCCCGCTGGGCGTGGTCACGGACTCCACCTCGAAGCGGTCCTCGAGTCCTTCGAGGCCGTCGTCCCAGAGCCGTTCGCCGCGGCCCAGCACGATCGGCACGACGACCAGGTGCAGGTGGTCGATCAGGTCCGCAGCGAGGAACTGGCGGACCGTCGACGGTCCGCCGCCGATCCGCACGTCCAGGCCGCCCGCCGCCTCGCGTGCCTGGCGCAGCGCCTCCTGGGGCGTGGCATCGAGGAAGTGGAAGGTCGTGCCGCCCTCCATCTCGACCGAGGGCCGCGGGTGGTGGGTCAGCACGAACACCGGGGTGTGGAACGGCGGGTTCGGGCCCCACCAGCCGGTCCACTCGTGGTCGTCCCACGGGCCGCGCTGCGGGCCGAACTTGTTCCGGCCCATGATCTCCGCGCCGATCCCGTCGCCCCAGGTCCGGGCCAGGGCGTCGTCGGCGCCGGTCGCGCCGCCGTCCTTGCCCTGCATCGCGCGGAAGGTCCGGGTCCCGAAGAACCACTCGGTCAGCCGTCCGCCGGCGTGCCCGAACGGCGTGTCCAGGCTCTGCCCCTCACCGGTGCCGTAGCCGTCGAGGGAGACGGAGAAGTTGTGGACCCGGACACGCGACACGACGCGACCTCCTGCTGCTCAACGGCCGCCGGCGGCCTGCGCACCGGCCCGGCCCGGCCATCATAGGGGTGACGTCGGGTCAGGGACGGTTGTCACGGCGGCGGCCGCGAGCGCGTGTCCGGCCGCTCGGAGGCCCCGCTGTGGAGACTGTCCTCGCATCGGGCGGAGAGGGCAGGATTCGAACCTGCGTGGGCGCCCGCAGGCACCCGATCCGGGCCCGAAGGCCCTGGTCCCCGATCAACCACTCCGGGCACCTCTCCCAGCTGCGCCCGGCCCCGGCCTCGCTCTCCGGGTGCCGTTCACGAGGACGACTGTGCCGGACTGTGCTGACCGGGCGCTGACGGCCACCTGACCTCGGCCGTTCCCCGGCGCCGGGTGGGAGGTGCGGCACATGCGGAGCCGGGCGGCGCGGGCGATCAGCGGGGCGCGTCGCCGTACAGGTCGGCCACCAGCGCGCGGGCGTAGTCCTCGTCGGTGCCCGGCACGGAGAACACCACCCGGAAGTAGAGCGGGGCGACGATGCGGTCGAGCAGCCGCTCCAGCGGGGGCGGCGTCTCGCCCCGCTCGCGGGCGGCGTCGAGGACCAGGTCGAGCCCGGCGGTGCAGCGGCGCAGGCACTCGCGCAGTCCGTCGCGGCGCTCGTCGACGTCCGGGGAGACCTCCGCCCGGAAGAACGCGATGCCGCCGGGGCGGGTCAGGTCGGCCAGCGTCCGGACGGCGTAGTCCGCCAGGTCGGTGCGCAGGTCGCCGCTGGAGGCGGGCGGGGCAGCAGGCTCGTGCTGGGCGGCGAGGTCGGCGAGCAGGGCCTGCAGCGTGCCCCAACGGCGGTAGACGGTGGTGGGGTTGACCCCCGCGCGCTCGGCCACCGCGGGAATCGTCAGCTGGGCGGGGTCGCACTCGCCGACGAGTTCGGTGACGGCCCGGTGGACCGCCGCCTGGACGCGGGCGCTGCGGCCGCCGGGGCGTTTGGCGGGGGCTTCGGAGTTCACCCCCTCAGACTAACGCAGACCGGGTTGCTTTTAGCGGGAGGCGGGACTAGCGTCACCTAAAGCAACTCTCATTGCTTTAAGCATCCGTCGCCCCACCTCCCGGAGGCACCGCCATGACCACCACCAGCGCCGACAGCACCGCCACCGCCCAGGACCTCGGCCGCCGCTTCCACGCCGCACTCAGCAGCGGCGACTGGCCGGCCATCCGCGCCCTGCTCCACGACGACGTCACCTGGACCCTGCCCGGCGACAACACCATCAGCGGCACCGTCACCGGCCCGGACGCCGTGGTCGAACGAGCGCAGAAGATCGCCTCCTACGGCCTCAGCTTCGAGCTGCTGCACGTCCTGGTCAGCCGCGAGAACATGGCCCTGTCGCTGCACAACACCGCCCGGCGCCCGGACGCGGCCCTCGACGAGTACCTGTCCACCGTCTGCCGCCTGCGCGACGGCCGGATCGCCGGGATCGAGACCTATCTGTCCGACGTCCCCGGCATGAACGCCTTCTTCGTCTGAACCCGGCCCGACTGCGCGACGGCCGGGCCGGGAACTGTCCGGCCGATCACGCCGAATAAAACAGGTGCCCGAAACTGACGCACCGTCGTACCGTGACCGGATGATCGACACGCCCCCAGTTCCGACTTCATCCGACATCGAGATCCGCCCCATCGGCGAGCACGAGATCACCACCTGGGACCGCGCCCTGATGCGCGGTTTCCTCAGCCCGCACGAGGGCGACGGCACCGAGGTGCGCCACAGACAGTTCGTCCCCGGCCGCTGGCTGGCGGCGGTGGACCATACGGCGGGCGGGGCCTTCGTCGGCACCTACCGCAGCTACGACCTGGAGCTGACCGTCCCGGGCGGGGCCGCCGTACCGGTGCACGGGATCACCGGGGTGAGCGTGGCCACCACCCACCGACGGCGCGGACTGCTCAACCGGATGGTCAACGGCGACCTGGCCGCCGCCCGTGAGCGCGGCAGCGTGGCCGCCGTACTCATCGCCGCCGAGTACCCGATCTACGGCCGCTTCGGCTTCGGCCCGGCGACGCGGATGGCGGGGCTGACGGTCGACGTACCGAGGTCGGGGGGCCTGCGGCCCGGGCTGCCCACCCCGGTCGGCGGACGGATCGACTTCGCCACTCCGGAGGAGGTCCGCAAGCTCGGCCCCGACTTGTACGACCGCTGGCGGCTCACCCAGCCCGGCGCACTGAGCCGGCCCGCCGCCAACTGGGCGATGGACACGGGCGAGGTGGTGCTTCCCGCGCGTGGCTGGAAGGAGCCGTTCTTCGCCGTCCACCGCGATGCGGCCGGGGTCGTCACCGGTCTGGCCGTCTACCGCGTGGACGACAAATGGATCGGCATGGCACCCGACTGCACCCTCAAGGTGATGGACTTCCTGGCCCTCGACCGGCCGACCGCCAACGCCCTGTGGCGGCTGCTCTTCTCGGTCGACTGGGTGCAGCGCATGGAGGTCGAGGACATCGGCCCGGACGATCCGCTGCCACTGCTGCTGGCCAACCCGCGCGCGGCCACTCCGCACGTCTCCCAGACGGACTTCACCTGGCTGCGGCTGCTCGACCTGCCCGCCGCCTTCGCCGCCCGCCGCTACGCCGGGCCCGGCCGGGTGGTGCTGGCCGTGACCGACCCGCACGGCTGGACCGGTGGCAGCTGGCTGCTGGAGACGGCCCCGGACGGCGCCGGACGCTGCACCCCCACCGAGTTGCCCGCCGACCTCACCCTCGGCGTGAGCGAGCTCAGCACCCTCTACCTGGGCACCGAGTCCGCCGGCCGCCTGCTGGCCGCCGGACTGCTCACCGAAGAGACCCCGGGCGCGGCAGCCCGCCTCGACCACCTGCTGCACACCCCGATGCGGGCCTGGAACGCGCTCACCGTCTAGCAGCCCTCCGGCCGGCCGTCGGTCGCTGCGCACGGACCGTTGCGGTGGCCCTGGTCCGCCGCGGCGCCGTCCGGCTTCTTCCGGAGCCTGCCCGAACCGGGCCGGAGAACTGGAGCGTCTCCGGCACCGGCACCGGCGCGAACCGCGTCCGGTCGGCCAGTCGGTCACCTGCGGCGGTCGCGCCGCCGCCCGCACCGACCGTGGCCGACGGGGCGGGAACGGCCGCAACCGTTCCCGCTCCACCTCCGACGGATCACCCCCGACCATCCCCACCTCGTGGCAGGGCCAACGACCCGGCCGGGCAACAGTCCTACGAGCGGCCGGACGACTCCTGGACCGTCGGCGTCCCGGCGGCGGCGTGCCCCTCGTACAGCTTCATCATCTGGAGGCCGTGCGCGAGCGAGCCCCCGGCGCGGACCGCGGCCGCCACGAAGACCACCTCGGCGAGCTCCTGCGCGGTGACACCGTGCCGGCGTGCCTGGGCGGTGTGGACGTCCAGGCAGTAGGAGCACTGCGTGGTGAGCGCGACGGCGATCGACAGCAGCTCCCGGGTCCGGCGCGGCAGCGCGCCGTCCCCGCGGTCCACCGCCGCCTGGAAGGAGCGCCAGGCCGCGAACTCCTCCGGCGCGAGCGCGCCGACCTCGCGGGCCCGGCCCAGGTCCGCGGGGTCGGAGTAGGGGTGGTGGTGGTCGTGCGACACGTGCGCTCCAAGGGGATCGGTTCCGCCCGCCCGTCGGCTGTGCTGCTCGGCGGGCTCGGTGGACCAAGCTCACCAGCACCGGCCCGGGCCGGTCCAAGACCGTTTCACTGGGGTCGAGAGCGTCCCGGTATCGTGCCCGACGTGGACCACCGCCGCCTGCGCTACTTCGTCGCCGTCGCCGAGGAGCAGCACTTCGGCCGCGCCGCGGCGCGCCTGCACATGTCCCAGCCGCCGCTGAGCCAGCGGATCCGCGAGCTGGAGGACGAACTGGGCTGCCTGCTGTTCGAGCGCTCGGCGCGCGGTGTGCGGCTGACCGACGCTGGTTCGGTGCTGCTGGTGGAGGCCAGGCGGCTGCTGGCGGCGGCCGAGCTCGCCGGGGAGCGGGTCCGGCAGGCCGGGCGGCGGCGTACGGTCGTGGTGGGCACGGTCGCGGGCGCGGGGCTGGACTTCGGCCCGCGGATCGTCGCCGCGTTCCGGCGGACGCATCCGGACACCGAGGTGCGGCTGAGCGAGAGCGGGATCGACGACCCGACAGCCGGTCTGCGCTCCGGCCGGGTCGACCTCGCGCTGACCAGACTGCCTTTCGACACCACAGGGCTGACTATTCGTCAGCTCACCGAGGAGCCGCTGGTGGCCGCCGTCGCGGCGGACGACCCGCTGGCGGCCCGCAGTACCGTCACCGTCGGGGACCTGCGCGGCCGTTCCTGGATCCGCCTGCCCGAGGAGGCCGACCCCGCCTGGCGCGCCTACTGGTCGGCGGGGGTCGGCACCACCATGCCGGGCCCGGTGGTCCGTTCCGTGGCGGAGTGCCTGCACGCCGTGCTCTGGCAAGGCGCCGTCGGCATCCTGCCCGCCGCCGCCACCCAACGCCACCCCACCGAC
Organism: Kitasatospora sp. NEAU-CNBT7; assembly: GCF_057220535.1. Taxonomy (NCBI): domain Bacteria; kingdom Bacillati; phylum Actinomycetota; class Actinomycetes; order Kitasatosporales; family Streptomycetaceae; genus Kitasatospora; species Kitasatospora sp. NEAU-CNBT7. The sequence goes on from NZ_JBXQQB010000010.1 coordinate 170,523, forward strand.
GGCATCGCGTTCGTCCCGCTGACCGGCCACCCCCCGAGCCGCATCGTCCTCGCCTGGCCCTCCGCCAACGCGGACCCGGTGGTCCTCGCCTTCGCCCGCGCCGCCACCACGGCGGCGCAGCCGGCACCCGGGCCGCCGTAACCGGTGGCCGGGCCGGGCGGCGACGACGACGACGACGACGACGACGACCGGGCAACGTCCTTCGACGCATCAGGACACCGTGGGGAGCCAACCCGTCGAGCCCGGGCTCCGCGCGCCCGGTAGCCTCGGGGTCCGTTCGGACTGTAAGGGGCTAAAAGGTGGGTGTCGAGCAGGTCCATGGCGTGATCGAGCTCCCGGAAGGGTCCTGGTGGGACTGGGACGTGGTCGCCTGGGACCGTGGCCGGTTCCGGCTCGCAGCCGGTCATGACCTGACCTATCACCACGCGCTGGAGCTGGTGTTCACGGCCCCCGAGTTCGTCAGCTGCCCGACCAGCTTCCACGATCCTCAGTTCCGCGCACCCACGTCCGAGGAACTTGCGACGCTCACCGACCGGCTCGGTGACATTCCCCTCGTGGTCGTTGCTTTCGAAGCGGACGCGGGTGGATCGGAGCCCGTCTCGTGCCTGATCGCCGCAGATCTCCTGGACATCGTGCAGGGGACCGTCTTGCGGTACTGGCGCGAGGACGTGGCTCCTGACCAGCGGTTCGCTCCGTGGGTGCGGCCGGGCACGTAACGGCGTCGAGTCGGACGGCCCGCCGAGCGCGGCTCGTTCTGTGCGCTCGGGAAAGCAGGCGCCGGCCGGTCGAAGCGTTCAGCTCAATCGCGGGTCCGCCATGAGCACCACGCGGTCGGCAGCGGGATCGAACCCGAGCACCGGGTTCCCGTGGTCGCCCTCGGCCGCCATAACCACCGGCTTGTCCAGCCTGCGGCCCACCGCGGCGAGAAACCCGCACAGGACGTCCACTCCTGCCTGGCCCTGCAGCTCGCGCAGGTCGACATCGAAGTCGATCTCCTCGGCCGACATCGGACGGAAGATCACCAGCACGTCCGGGACGGGACGGACGCACAGATTGACCGTCTCGGCACCCACCGTACGCGACAGCACCTCGACCGCGGGCGGCAGCGGGCCGGCGGCGCGGCCCTCCGAGTACTCCCACGCCCAGCCACTCGACCGGACCAGATCGAACACCGCCTGCCAGTCCTCGACCGAGGTGCCTGCGACGCACACATCCGGCAGAGAACCCATCAGGTCGGGGTCGAAGAAGTTCCTCACGTCGTCCCACAGCAGATCGGGCATCCCGCCATGCTGCCCGTCCACGCCGCCTGTCCGCAGCCCGATTTCTCGACGCCCCGTGGCGGCGCCCGCGCGGGCGGGTCCGCCGGGTCGGCCGCCGTTCCCCGTCCCGGCTGAAGGCTCCGCGGGTAGGGTGAACGGCGTTCGGGCGCCACGTTGATGATCGGACTCGCCGACCCCCATGGAACTCACCTTCACCGGCCACGTGTTCGAGTGGCGTGGGCCTTCGCCGTACTACTTCGTCGCCGTGCCGCAGGAGCAGTCCGCGGAGATCCGGGAGGTGGCGGCGATGGCCAGCTACGGCTGGGGCGTCATCCCCGTCGACGCCCGGATCGGCGGGACCGCCTTCGCCACGTCGCTGTTCCCGAAGGACGGCGGCTATCTGCTGCCGGTCAAGAACGCCGTGCGCAAGCCGCTGGGGCTCGCGACCGACGACGAGGTGTCGGTGCGGCTGACCGTCCGCCTGTAGGCCTCGCTCCCGAGGCGGCGGCGGGACCCCTGCGGGGCGGGGGCCGGGTCGCTCGCTAGGCTCTTCCTCCATGACCAGCACCGACACTCCGGCCAAGCACCGCTTCCTCGTCCTGCACGACTACGGCATGGGCGGCAGCTGGTGGTGGGTGCGCGCGCGGTCCGTACGGGAGATCCTCGAGACCTTCGCCTGGACCGAGGTCGTCAGCGACCCGGAGACGGTGGCCCGCTGCGAGGGGTGGGGTCTGGACGAGGTCGACATCGACGCGCCGCAGATGCCGCCGGGCCTGGACGGGCTGCGGGCCGAGCGCGATGCGCACCGCGCGCAGCCGGGGTTCGGCGCGCTCGCGGACCGGACCGTCGTGCACCTGCGGCGCCGCTGGGACGAGGACGACGAGGACTCGGTGCTCTGCCTGATTGAGGTGGGGCCCGACGGGCGCCGCAGCCGCCAGGTGGAACTGGCCGAGGACGGGACCGCCGTCCGCAGCGGTCCCGATGACTGGCCGTTCAACCCCCCGCTCGTCGATCTCTTCGACCCGGCGGTGGCCGGCTGGCTGATCAGCGCGCAGGAGTTCGAGGAGCAGTGGGCGCGGGCCCGGGCGCTGGACGCGGATCTCCGGTGAGGGCTGCTCCGCTGGGGTAGGGGACGCCTGGGTGGTCGACGGTTTCCACATCCGAGCCCTCAAAGGGCCGGGCCCAAGACGGGGCGAAGCCTCGTTGATCGAGGTAGAACCGGCAGCAAGCACCGCCTGATCACCGACGCCACCGGCATTCTCCTCGCCGTCACCTTGACAGGCGGCAACCGCAACAACGTCACCCAGCTCATCCCACTGCTCGGAGCTGCGCCGTCAGTACGTGGCAAGCAAGGCCGCCCCGGACGCCGTCCGGACATCGTGCATGGAGACCGCGGCTACGACCACGGCAAGTACCGTCGCCTCGTCCGGGCCCACGTGGTGGCGGGTTGCCGGACGGGGTGCTTTTCGCACCGTGTGGGCGTCCTGGCCCGGGTCGGGAGGGTTTGAGTGCCCGCGCTGGCGTCGGGGTCTGCGCGTGGAGGTTCCTGAACTCCCGGCGGCCCCGGGCCGGGTGAGCCGTGGGTGGAGCCGGTCCCAGGCCCGAACGCCTCCCGTCGAGAGTCGTTCCTCGTCACACTCGCCGCAACACGGCCCTCACGTCGATTCCGGTACCTCGTAGCCGAGTTCAGGAGCACGTGGAGGCCGCTCCGGCATCCGCCGAACCCCCGTACGAGTGAATCGTCGCAGCGATGACTCCGAAACTGTCGTTTCTGGCATGATCCACAGCATGAGTACGCTCGCATGGACCGCAGGGCATGCCACGGGAGGCCCGGTGGACGACGTCTTCCGCCTCGTCCGCGAGCGGGTGCCGAACCTGGTGGTCGAGCGCAACGTGAAGCAGCACGAAGCGGACGATGATGACTGGTTCTCCATCCGCATGGCGACCAACCCCGACCCGCTCAGGCTGGAGTGCCGTCCAGGAGGTCAGCCGCCGTTCGTTGTGTACGACGAGTACTCCTCCATCGACGCGCCTGACTCTGCCACAGCCGCCGAGGCTGTCTTCGAACTCCTCAGCGCCTAGGTCCGGGCGCCCCGGTCAACGTGGGTCGTGAGCCGTGGAGGTCGAGCAAGCTTTGGGGTTCTGAGGGACGGCGAGTTCGTGCCCGAAGGTGCTGAAAGTGAGCGACCTGGCGGCGTCCCCGGTGGAGGGGGGCGGTGGAGCAGGCCTGGGCGGAGAGTCGGGGCTATAGTGCAGGCGTTTGGGGGACGGTCGGTCAGACCGTGCCCCGGCCGTACCGCCGAGGAGGCCGTCCGATGGGACCCGTCACGCTGATCACCGGGGGCTCGACCGGCATCGGTGCCGCCACCGCCCGGGCCCTGCTCAAGGAGGGCCACCGGGTGGCTGTCACCGGGCGGGACGCGGAGAAGCTGGCCGCCTTCGCCGCCACGGCCGGAGCTGGCGACCAGCTGCTGACGATCGCCGGGGACACCAGCGACGAGCGCGACGTCGCCGCCGCCGTGCGCCGCGTCGTGGACACCTGGGGCCGGCTGGACAACGTCATCGCCAACGCCGGGTTCTCACTGCCCGGGAATCTGGAGAGCCACGCCCCCGAGGACATGCGGGCCATGGTCCTGACCAACGTCCTGGGCCCGGCGCTGCTGGTGCGGGAGACCCTGCCGCAGCTCAGGGAGTCCAAGGGCCGGATCGTGCTGATGGGCTCGGTCGCGGGAGTACGCCACACGCCCGGCAACCTGTACTCGGTCACCAAGTGGGCCGTACACGCACTGGCCGAGAACACCCGCCTGCTGGTCGGCCAGGACGGGGTCGGCGTGACCGTCGTCGCCCCCGGAGTGGTGGACACCCCGTTCTGGGACGAGCGCGGCGGCAGCCCCGAGACGGCGCTGACCCCCGAGCAGATCGCGAGCACCATCGTCTTCGCCCTCAGCCAACCTGCGGGCGTCGACATCAACCACATCACCGTGCGGCCGACGGGTCAGCTCGGCTGAGCAGGCCGCTACCCGCAGGGCCGTCGGCGGTTCACTTCCGCACCCGGTTGTGAGTACCTTCGCCACCGACCTCCCCGCTTCGGTGTTCTGTCCGGCAACGGGGCTGGATCCTCACCCGCGGGGGCGTCAGTCGATGACGCCTACCGACCAGCGATCAGATGATCTGCTGGCATCGGACCAGGGCCTTCGGGACCAGCGAGAATGGACCAATGGACGGACTCGACGGACTGGACGAGGCGCTGCAGCGGGCAGCTGCGGATGGCGCTGTGGTGGACGGCTGGCTACGGGGGCTGGCGGGCAACCAGGTGTTGCCGGTGGACCTGCTGGCCCGGCTGCTGCAGTTCGATGAGCTGCCGGTGCTGAGCTCCTGGCTCCAGAACAGGACCTTGGACGCCGCGGCGACGGAGTTGCTGGTGGCTTCGCCGCAGGTCCAGCACCGACTGGACGCGGCGGTGAACGCGACGGCGGATGTCGACGTCCTGGCCCGGCTCGCGCGGGATCCGGAGCCCCGGGTCCGGTTCGCGTATGCGGCGCTGCTCTTCGACTACAAGCGCCGGCTCCCTGCCGGGGTGCTGGAGATCCTGGCAGAGGACCCGGAACCAAGGATCCGGCGGATCGTCAGCCGCGGCGGGGAGCTGCCGGTCGCGGCGCAGGAGCCGGCGCCGGTGCTGACCGCGGAGCAGCGGGTGGCGCACCCGGACCTGGCTGTCCGCCTGAAGGCCGCCGCCGACCCCGAGGTGCCGACTGCACTGGCGCTGCTGCTTGCGGCGGATCCCGAGAACGACGTCCGGCTCGCGGTGTCGATGCGGGAGGAGCTGACGGAAGGTCAGCGTACGGTGATCCCGTGCACGGTGTCGCGGCACTTCTGGTCTCCGCCATCCTGGATCGCACGGCAGGCGACCGATCCGGATGCGGCCCGCCGGATCGCGGGGTCGGCGCACGTCGGGCTGCGGCGGGTGCTCGCGGCTCAGCCCCAGCTGCCGCCCGACGTGGTGGCCCTGCTGGCGGCGGACGAGGACGAGTGGGTGCGGCGCACGCTGGCCGAGCGGTGCGAGGACGCGCCGCACGAGCTGTTGGTGGAGCTGTACGCCACGGTGCAGGACCGGTACTGGTCGGGGTACCGCCGCCACCGCAACTTCGCCCGGCCCGGGTTGGCCCGGTTCGCCGACGACCCCAACCCGCGCCTGCGGCACGCCGCGTTGGACGACCCGGAGGCCGGGCCGGAGCTGCTGCTGCGGCTTGCCGACGACCCCGAGGTGGGGTTCTGGGCGGTCCTCGACCCCAGAATGCCCGCCGACGAACTGTTCCGGCGGCTCACCCTGCCGGCCCAGGCCTCGGCCGCCGCAGGCAATCCGGCCCTGCCGGTGGCGGTCATGCGCCGCCTGCTGGACCTCGCCCAGGCGCGCTGACCTGCCGGACGGCCTCCCTGTACCCCGGGAGGCCGTGTCGGAGCGGCGTCCCAGGGTCCGGTGGCATGACGACGATGCTGATGACGTACGCGGGTCCGGAGACGGCACGCGACAGATCCTCGGCCAACTCGGCGGCCGCCCTGCGTGGTTGCAGTATGACGAGACGCCGACCTGCGCGGGCTGCGCGGAGTCGATGGCCCTGGTCGCACAGCTGGAAGAGGGTCCGAGCGCCTCGACCGCCATCAACTTCGGCAGCGGAGAGGCGTTCGCCTTCGCCTGCGGACCCTGTGACCGGGCCGTCTTCCTGTGGCAGTGCTGAGCCCCCGTCCCGGTCGCCACACAATCGAACACACATGCCCGGCCACTGCGGCGACGGTGCGAAATCCGGCATCCGACCCGATTGCCGATGAATCGCCTCCGCCCTTTGAAACAAGCCAAGTTGGCTTGATCGAGCCCCCGAAAACCCGTATCTCCACCGCGCTACACCGGCGAGACGGCCGCGATACTTCGTTCGAACACTATGGCAATGCGTGATCGCGGCCGACCCGCTTCGCGGACCGGCCAAAGCACCGCGTAACCGTTCCTGTCTGATGAATTGGAGTGGAATCGTGAAGCAGATCTTCAAGCGCACTGCCACCGGCGCCGGTGTCCTGGCGCTCGCTGCCGCCGGCGTGACGATGATGCCGTCGGTGGCCAACGCCGCGGCCTACAACGGCGCGTGCGGCTCGAGCTACGGTGTGATCGACGCCCAGTCCCTGCCGGGCCTGGGTACCGTCTACCTGACCTACAGCAGCTCCACCGGCAAGAACTGTGTGGTCACCGTCCGCGACAACCCGGGCGCCAAGCTCCCGATGTCGGCGAAGGTCTCCCTCGCCGGCGCCCCGTGGACGGCCGACACGGGCAACTTCGGCACCTACGCCGGCCCCGTGTACGTGAGCGCGGCGCACTCCTGCGTCGACTGGGGCGGCGAGATCAACGGCGTCGGCGCGTACGAGTACAACTCGCACTGCGGCTGATCCACACCCGGCGCCTCCCCTCTCCCCCCTCCCGAGGGGGAGACGGGAGGCGCCGTCCGTTTCCGACCCCGGAGGGACGGGCCACCGGGCCGTCGCCCGCAGCGGTGGACCCGCTCACGGCCCGGGGGGGGTGAGGCCGGAACACGGTCGGACCGCGGCGGCCACGGCCACCCTGGCGCGGAGAGGGCAGGATTCGAACCTGCGTGGGCGCCCGAAGGCACCCGATCCGGACCCGAAGGCCCTGGTCCCCGATCAACCGCTCCGGGCACCTCTCCCTGTTCACGGCCCCCGGTGACCCTCACCATCCGGAGGCCGTTCACGTGCCTAACGATGCACCGGGCCGCTGACCCCGTCCTGACCACCCGCTGACCACTCCGCGACCACTCCGGGACTGCTCCGCGACCAGGCGGACAGGCCCGAACCCCGCAGCCCTCGGCGGGAGTTGCCGACGGGAGTTGCGGGGTCGGTCGGGGCCGGCGGTGGGGTGCGGCGGTCAGGTCCACTGCTCCGAGGGGCCGACGCCCGGGACCGGCTTGCCGATCAGGGCGAGCGGGACGAAGAAGTTCACCTGCCCGATCACGAGGGCCAGCGTCGCCAGCGCCTTCGGCTCGTAGCAGGCGGCCGCCCGCGCGTAGAGCTCGTCCGGCACCCGCTCACCGGACGGATTCGCGGTCAGCACCGCCTCCACCAGGGCCAGCGCCACCCGCTCGGGCTCCGTGAAGTACGGCGCGTCCCGCCACGTCGCCACCGCGTCGATCCGCTCCGCGCTCTCCCCCGCCTTGCGCAGCAGGCCGGAGTGCATCGCCGTCAGGTACGTCGACCCGACGATCTGCCCCGCCCTCAGCTGGACCAGCCCGATCGTCGTCCGCGGCACCGACCGGTTCCCCACCGCCCGGTACAGCGAGGCGCCCACCTCCTTCAGCTCCGGGACCAGCTCCGAGGGGTCAGACATCCTCGACACCGGCGCCCCGGTCCCGGTGCCGTCGGTAACGGTGGTGGTGGCGTTCATCGTGGTCTCCTCATCAGTGGGCTGCTGTGCCTGCACCCCTACGACGGATCCCGCACCCGGGATGTGACAGCAGCGCCGGCGCCCCGAGGGCGCAGCGGGAACGACAGACCGCCGCCGGACCGCAGAAGCGTGCCCAGCGCACGCTAGCCTTGGTCCATGACGACCACGACCGGACAGGACATCGCCGACGCGCTGGGGCTGCTCCTGCGGCGGAGCACCCGCGCCCGCCTCTACGCCCATCTCACCGAGGGGCTGGGCGAGGCGGTCGACGAACTCACCTACCCCATCCTCAGCGGGCTGGCCCGGACCGGCCCGTGCAGCGCCGCCGACCTCGGCCGCGAGGTCGGGCTCGACCGGACGACCGTGACCCGGCGCGCCGACCGCCTGGAACAGGCCGCCCTGCTCCAGCGCCAGCCGGACCCGGCCGACGGCCGCGCCACGCTGCTGGCCCTCACCCCGGAGGGCCTCGCCACCATCTCGGCCACCAGGCAACGGCTGGCGGCCAGTATCGAGGACTCCCTCGCGTCCTGGCCGGAGGACGAGGCCCGCGCCTTCGCCGTCCACCTGCGCCGCTTCGTCGAGCAGGGGCCCTTCACGGCCGACCCCCGGTGACCGGCGGGCGGCCGACCGACGAGGACGGCTGAACCGCCGCACCCGACGTGACGCCGCATCAAGGGATCCGGCCTTCCCCGGCGTGGCCGCGGGAGCGCGTTCCGCCGTGGGCGCTAGGTTGGCGGTCCGGGTCCTTCCGGGCAGGGGTCCCTGACAGGTCCGGCACGGAAGGGCCCGGTCCCTCGCTCCCCCGTCGGCTGCCCGCCCGCGTTACCGGGCGAGCGCCGCGATGACGTCGAGCGCCGGCCGGGGCGCCCGGCCGAGCAGGTGGCGCAGGTCGGTGCCGGTGCGGTCCAGGAAGCCTGCGGCGATGGCGGAGTAGGTGCCCACCAGCATCGGCACCTGGAACGGGTCGACGCCGAAGGCGGTCAGCCGGCGGCGGGCCTCGGCGAGCGTCTCGGGCCGGTAACTGACGTGCGGGCCGCGGGCCGCCGCCAGGTCGGCGCCGCCGATGGCCTGCTCGCCGACGAGCTCGTACGTCCGCCCCGCGTGCTCCTCCGCCCGCAGGACCACCCGGGCCGCGGCCTCGGCGAGGTCCGCGCGGGCGACGGCGGCCAGGCGGCCCTCCCCCAGCGGGACGGTCAGCCTGCCGTCCGCGTCGGGGGCGGCGAGCCCGCCCAGCAGTTCCGCGTAGAGGCCGTTGCGCAGGATCGTCCACTGCGCCGTTCCCTCGCGCAGCCGGCGCTCGGTCCAGCGGTGCGCGAGGGCGTAGGGCAGGTGGTCGCCGTCCGCGCTCAGGCTGGTGTAGACGATGTGCCGTACGCCCGCCTTCTCGGCCGCGTCGACGGCCGCACCGTGGCGGGCGATGACGGTGTCGTCCTCGCCGTAGCCGGCGGAGATGAGCAGCAGCACGTCGACGCCCGCGAAGCCTTCGGTGAGGGTGTCGGGGGCGTCGAAGTCGATGCGCCGGACGGGCAGCTGTACCCGGACCCGCTCGGGGTCCCGGGTGCCGAGCACGATCTCGGCGGGTGCGTCGGCGGAGCTGCCGGCCGGGCCGTCGGTCCGGTCCTCGGCGGCGGCCAGCCGCTCGGCGATCAGGGTGCCCAGGGCGCCGGTGGCGCCGGTGACGAGGATCATCGGTCTCTCCCGCAGGGGTAGGTTCTCTTCGGTAACCGTGATCATCCTGCGGCCCGGCCGCCGCACCGCGTAAGGAGGCACTTCCATGTCAGCGGGGCACACGGAGGTAACCACCGGGCCCGTCGTCAGTTGCGGCGAGGAGCACGAGGACTGCGGCATCCGCGACGTCCTCGACCGCATCGGCGACAAGTGGTCGGTCCTGGTGGTCGTCGAACTGGCGCAGGGCATGCGCCGCTTCCGCCAGCTGCAGCGCGCCGTCCCGGGCATCTCGCAGCGGATGCTGACGCTGACCGTACGGCGGCTGGAACGTGACGGGCTGCTCACCAGGACCGTCCACCCGACGGTCCCGCCGCAGGTCGAGTACGCCCTGACCCCGATGGGCCACAGCCTGACCCACCTGGTGCGGGCCCTCGCCGACTGGTCGTCCGAGCACCGCGGCGCCATCGCCCACGCCCGCCGCGCCTGGGACGAGTCGAACCCCGACTCGGGCATCCACTGAGCGGCGCCCGCCGGGGCTCCGCGCCCGTTCCGCCGTCCGCCCGGCGGGCCCGCCGGACTGCCGGACTGCCCCGCAGTTGATCCCTGCTGGGTCGAAATCCGCCGGTCGGCCGCGCCCGGCCCCGGTTGCAGGCCCCGGTTGCAGGCCCCGTCACCCCCGGCGGGCCGGGTGTCGTCGGCGTCATCTACGCTGCACCCCGTGATTGCGAACCCCACCCCTACCTGCTCGTGCTGCGGCACCCCGGTGGCCGACGAGAAGCGGATCGACGCCCGGTTCGGCCTGCCCGACGACGCGCTCGACGTCGCCGAGGAGGCCAGGCACGAAGTCGGGGTCGGGGCCTTGCTGCGGGTCGACGGCGTGGGAAGTTTCATCCGCTGCCTGCTGCCGGTCCGGCTCAGCGGTGGGACCGAACTCGTGCTGGGCACCTGGCTGCGGATCAGTGACGACGACCTGGACCGCGCCCACCGGATCTGGGAGGACCCGGCCTACCAGGACCTCGTCCTCCAGGGCACCATGGCCAACGCGATCGAGCCTTGGGGAGACGGCCTCCGTGGCGCCCCGGCCACCGTTGTCGTACGCAACCGCGACGAGATCCCGTACGTCGACGCCAGCGCCGACGAGTTGCTCCAGGACGTCCTCACCACCACGTGGGATCGCGACCACGTGCTCTGCTGCCTGGCCCATCCCCTGCCGGTACCCGTCCGGACCCGTCTGAACGAGTACTGGTCCGTTGAGCGCACCCCCGGCTTCTCCGCCCGCGCGGTCGACGGCGCGCAGCGTTTCGTGGCACCCGGCCGCACCGTGCACGCCGAGGTGTTCGCGGACCGGATCGGTCGCAGCCCCGGGGAGTTCCTCGCCGGGCTGCTGACCGGCGCGCCTCTGGTGCCGCCGGAGCAGCAGATCACCGAGGACATCCCGGACGGGATCCGGCACGCCTTCTGGACCGCCGCCGAACGGGACGGCCGCACCCAGTACGAGCTGTACGGCTTCACGGTCCACCGCAGCGGCGTCGCGGCCGGGGTCGTCTGCATGTGGGACGGACCGGACGACCTGGCCTGGGCCACGCATGTCTGGCGTTCGGTCCGCGGTGAGGGACCGACGACCGGATGACACCCGTCCCTGCCGGTGCAGCCGGTGGGCCCTGACGCACCCGAACAACGGCGCGAGCTGCCGCAGCGTCAGGGTCGCCCGTCTAGGCTGGCGCGGTGACTGATGAGCAGGAGCGGGTGCAGCCGTCGGGAGTGTGGGCCACTGCGGTGGGGGTGGCCAGGGTGCGGGCGCTGGAGACCGAGCGGGAGGACGCGCTGTTCCGCGACCCCCTGGCGAAGGCCTTCGCCGCCGCCGGCGGCCTGTGGCCCGGTTCGCCGCCGCGGCCTGATGACGAGGCCGCGCGACGCCGCCGGCTGGCCGTGTCGTACTCCATCGTCATCAGGACGAAGTTCCTCGACGACCTGTTGCAGCAGGCCTCCGCGTCCGGCGTGCGGCAGGTCGTGCTGCTCGGCGCCGGCATGGACAGCCGGGCCTTCCGATTGGACTGGCCCGAAGGCACCCGATTGTTCGAGGTCGACACCGCCGCACCACTGGAGTTCAAGGCTTCGGTGCTGCGCCGGGAGCGTGCCGTCGCACGCTGCGAGCGGATCACCGTGGCGGTGGATCTGCGGGAGGACTGGCCGGGCGCGCTGGCCGCGGCAGGGCACGACCCGGCCGTGCCGACCGTGTGGATCGCCGAAGGGCTGCTGATCTATCTGCCCGAGGACGCGGTGGAGTTGCTGCTGGCCCGGATCGGCGGGCAGTCGGCGGCGGGCAGTCGGATGGGTCTGACGTTGGGTTCGCGCGGCGTGATCGAGCGCTTCGGCGCGGATGCCGTGCCGGGATCGGCGGCGTCCATGTGGGTTTCGGAGATGCCCGACGACCCGGTGGGCTGGCTGGCCGGGCACGGCTGGGAGGCCGACAGCCACACCCTGCGCGAGTGCGGTGCCGCGTACGGCCGCCCCATCAGCACCCCGCCGCAGCGCGAGGAGCGGCCCGGCGGACTGATCTCGGCGGTCCGCCGGTAGCGCACCTCCCCGGGGCCGTGGGAAGGGCCGGCCAGACATTCGACCAACTGCTGTGACAGGCGACGCCTTTGGCCGGGGTGGGCTTCGCGGCCCTCGGTCGGGTGGTGCACCGTTCGGCGCGCCCCAGGAGATTAGCGTGCGCGGCGCACGCAGTCTGTAGTAGTCTTCACATGCGTGCTCGACGCACGCAATTCTCGGATCCGGGGACCCGTGTTCCCGACTCTTCTCTGTGAGGACCGCCATGACCAGCACCGCTTTCCGCACCGACGTCACCTCCGCCATGACCGACCTGCTCTTCACGCCGGAGCTGGAGCTGTCGGAGGCCGTCGACCGGCACTTCGCCCCGGACTACCGCCAGCGCACCGACGGCACTTGGGCCGACCGGAGCGAGTTCACGGCGCACATCGCCCACCTGCGCGGCATCGTCGCGGGCGGCAGGATCCAGGTGCTGGAGGAGCTCGTGCAGGGCGACCTGTACGCCGACCGGCACATCATCGACGTCGACAAGACCGACGGCTCCTCCGTGCGCGTGGAGGTCTACCTCTTCGGCGAGTTCGCCCCCGACGGCCGCTTCCGCCGCATCGAGGAGACCACCCTGATGCTCCAGGGCGCCGACAGCGACCGCAACATCGGCAGCGCCCGCTGACGGTACGGGAGTTCACCGGCGGATCCCGTTCAGGCCGACCGGCCGACCGACTGCCCGAGCCCTGACCGGGATCCGCCGTCCCCGACGATCACCGCCGTACGCCCCGCAGCCACGCCTCGACGTCCCTGCGGAGCATCGCCCCGTCCTTCCTGGAGTCCACCCCATGCACGGAGAAAGCCCCCGCCCGCACCACAACCTGACCTTCGCCGTCCTGCTGCTCGGCGTCGGCGCGTACTCACTGCTGCAGTCGCTGGTGGTCCCGGTCCTGCCGACCCTGACGCAGCACCTGCACACCACCCAGTCCACCGCGACCTGGCTGATGACCGCCTACCTGCTCTCCGCCTCGGTGGCCACCCCGATCCTGGGCCGGATCGGCGACAAGGCCGGCAAGGAACGGATGCTGCTCGTCACCCTGACGGCGCTGACCGCCGGGTCCGCGATGGCCGGCCTCTCGCACTCCGTCGGCCCGATGATCGTCGCACGGGTCGTCCAGGGCGCGGGCGGTGCCGTCGTGCCACTGGCGTTCGGCATCATCCGCGACGAGTTCCCGGCCGAGAAGGTCCGCGGCGCCGTCGGCATCACGGCGGCGCTGTCCGCCGTCGGCGTCGGACTCGGGCTGATCCTGGCCGGGCCGATCGTCGACCACCTGGACTACCACTGGCTCTTCTGGGCACCGACGATCCTCACGGCACTCGCCGCCGTCGCGACCTACCTGTTCGTCCCCGAGTCGCCGGTGCGCACCCCGGGACGGATCAGCTGGGGCGCCGCGCTGCTGCTCTCGATCTGGCTGATGGCCCTGCTGCTGGCCGCCGGCGAGGGGGCGAGGTGGGGGTGGGGCTCGACCCGGATCCTGGGCCTGTCCGCGGTCGCCGTGGTCTCCGCGGTCTGCTGGGTCGTGGTCGAGCTGCGCTCGGACGCCCCACTGATCGACATGCGGATGATGCGCGTCCCGGCGGTGTGGACCGCCAACCTGGTCGCCCTGCTGTTCGGCGTCGGGATGTACACCACGATGACCTTCCTGCCGCAGCTGGTCCAGACGCCCGCGCACCTCGCCGGCTACGGCTTCAGCGCGAGTGTGACCCGGTCCGGGATCTACATGCTGCCGCTGACCGGCGGCATGTTTTTCCTCGGCGTACTGGCCGGGCCGCTGGCCGCCCGCTTCGGCTCCAAGCGCGTGCTGATCGCCGGCAGCCTGGTCACCGTCGCCCCGTTCGCCCTCCTGGCCGCGGCCCACGACCGCGCATGGCAGATCTACACCGCGTCCGCGCTGCTCGGTGTCGGCCTCGGCCTGGCCTTCTCCGCCATGTCCGCCATCGTCGTCGAAGCCGTCCCCGCGGCCCAGACCGGCGTGGCCAGCGGCATGAACGCCAACATCCGTACCATCGGCGGCGCGATCGGCAGCGCGGTGACGGCCAGCATCCTGTCCTCCGGGGTCACGGCCGCCCACCCGTTCCCCCAGGACGCCGGCTACACCGCCACGTTCTGGTTCCTGACCGCCGCCGCCGTGCTGGCCACCGCCGCGGCCTTCGCCGTCCCGGCGGTCCGGCACCGGCGGAGCGACCACAGCCACCCGGGATCGCCCCGGCCCGGCACGGAACAGCTCACGGCCGGCAGCGCGGGTCGCCCCCGCGTGGCGATGCCGGCTGTCGGCGAGATGTCCTCGGAGAAGCAGCGGTGACCGGACGCCAGGGGCGGCAGACACCGGCCTTCGAGGCGGAGGTGATCCGCACGGAGTGGGTCTCCCGGCACATGGTCCGGGTCGTGATCGGGGGCCAGGGGGTGGCGGCCTTCGACTCCGGGAGGTACGCCGACCCGTTCATCAAGCTGCTGTTCCCGCGGGAGGGAGTCGAGTATCCGCGCCCCTTCGATCTGCGGCGGATCCAGGACGAGCTTCCCCCTGAGCAGTGGCCCGTCCCGCGGATCTACACGGTGCGGTCGTGGGATGCCGAACTGTGCGAGCTGGCCGTGGACTTCGTGGTCCACGGCGACGCGGGGGTGGCGGGGCCCTGGGCGGCCGCGGTCCGGCCGGGCGAGACCGTGTGGTTCGCCGGCCCGGGCGGCAGCTACCGCCCCGACCCCGCCGCGGACTGGCACCTGCTGGCTGGGGACGCCAGCGCCCTGCCCGCCATCGCCTCGGCGCTGGAACGCATGCCGGCCGGTGCGCCGGTCCACGCCCTCGTCGAGGTGGGCGGCCCGGAGGACGAGCAGGAGGTCGTGACCCCCGACGGTATCGGCGTCACGTGGCTCCACCGGGGTGACCGCCAGGTGGGTACGGCGCTGGTCGCGGCCGTGCGCGCGCTGGACTTCCCGGCCGGCGCGGTCTGCGCCTTCGTCCACGGAGAAGCGGGCTTCGTCAGGGACCTGCGGCGCCACCTGCTGCTGGAACGCGGAGTCCCGCGGGAGCGGGTCTCGATCTCCGGCTACTGGCGGCTCGGCCACGACGACGAGTCCTGGCGCGCGGTGAAACGCGACTGGATCGCCCGGATGGCGGCCGGGGAGTGAGGAGGGGCTGCAAGTGGCGTTCGGGCAGGCGCACTTGACAGTGTCTCTCCCCCGCGGATCCGGCCGGGCTGCCCGGCGTACCGGGGTCCGGCGGGCCAGGGACGGGCCACCGCGCCGGCACCGGGCCGCCCGCCCCGGGATCCCGTACCTGGGGGCGGGCGGCCCCGGTTCCCGCTGCGGGTCAGCCTGCGGCGAGGAGCTCGAGGGTGTCGATCACCCGGTTGGAGAAGCCCCACTCGTTGTCGTACCAGGCGACCACCTTGACGTGGCGGCCGTCGACCCGGGTGAGCTCCGAGTCGAAGATCGAGGAGGCCGGGTTGCCGGTGATGTCGGAGGACACCAGCGGGTCGTCCGAGTACTCCAGCACCCCGGCGAGCGGGCCCTCGGCGGCGGCGCGGTAGGCGGCCAGCACCTCCTCGCGGGTCACCTCGCGGGCGACGGTGGTGTTGAGCTCGACGATCGAGCCGACCGGCACCGGCACCCGGATCGAGTCGCCGGACAGCTTGCCGTCGAGCCCCGGCAGGACCAGGCCGATCGCCTTGGCCGCGCCCGTGGTGGTCGGGACGATGTTGACGGCGGCGGCGCGGGCACGGCGGGCGTCGCGGTGCGGTCCGTCCTGGAGGTTCTGCTCCTGCGTGTAGGCGTGCACGGTGGTCATGAAGCCGTGCTCGATCCCGGCGAGGTCGTCCAGCACCGCGGCCAGGGGCGCCAGCGCGTTGGTGGTGCAGGACGCGTTGGAGACGATGGTGTGCAGCGCCGGGTCGTACGCGTCGGTGTTCACTCCGTACGCGAGCGTGACGTCGGCGCCGTCCGAGGGCGCGCTGACCAGGACCCGCTTGGCGCCCGCGTCGAGGTGGGCGCGCGCGTCCTTGGCCGAGGTGAAGCGGCCGGTCGCCTCCAGCACGATGTCGACGCCCAGCTCGGCCCAGGGCAGCTGCGCGGGCTCCCGCTCGGCGAGCACGGTGATCCGGCGGCCGTCGACGACCAGCACGTCACCGTCGACCGTGACCGGGCGGCCGAGCCGGCCCGAGGTCGTGTCGTACGCGAGCAGCCTCGCGAGGGTGGCGGGCGCGGTCAGGTCGTTGACGGCGACGACCTCGAGGTCGCTGTCGCGCTCCAGCAGCGCGCGCAGCACGTTGCGTCCGATGCGGCCGAATCCGTTGATGGCGATGCGAGTCATGGGTGGCGTCCTTTCGGGTTCGCCACCAGGGTCGCCCGCGGCGACGGCCGGTGACAGCGGTGTGATCGCCATGGTCCGAAAGGATCTCGCCACGCGCCGGCCGGCACCCGTACGGCAGCCACCCGGGCGCAGGTGCGCCGCCACTCGGGCCCGCCGGAGGTGCGCCGCCACTCGGGCCCGGCGCGGGTGCGCCGCTACTCGCCGCGGGCGAAGGTGCGCCGGTACTCGCTCGGGGTGGTGTCGAGGATGCGCTGGAAGTGCAGCCGCAGGTTGGTGCCGGTGCCGAGACCGACGTCGGCGGCGATCTGCTCGACGCTGCGCTCCGAGCGCTCCAGCAGTTCGCGGGCGAGGTCGATCCGGGCGCGCATCACCCACTGCATCGGCGTGTACCCGGTGTCCTCGACGAAGCGCCGCGAGAACGTGCGCGGCGACACCGCCGCGTGCCGTGCCAGTGCCTCCAGGGTGAGCGGCTCGGCGAGCCGGTGCAGCGCCCACTCCCGGGTGGCGGCGAACCGCTCGCCCAGCGGTTCGGGCACGCTGCGCGGCACGTACTGGGCCTGTCCGCCGCTGCGGTAGGGGGCGGCGACCAGGCGCCGGGCCGCGTGGTTCGAGGCGGCCACGCCGAGGTCGCCGCGCAGGATGTGCAGGCACAGGTCGATGCCGGAGGCGGCCCCGGCGGAGGTGAGCACGCTGCCCTCGTCGACGAACAGCACGTTCTCGTCGACCCGGACCAGCGGGCGCTTCGCCGCGAGGGCCCGCGCGTAGTGCCAGTGGGTGGTGGCGCGGCGGCCGTCGAGCAGGCCGGTGGCGGCGAGCGCGAAGGCGCCCGTCGAGATGGCGGCGAGCCGGGCGCCGCGCCGGTGGGCGGCGATCAGCGCGTCGAGGACGGCCTGCGGCGGGTCCTCGCGGTCCGGGAACCGGTAGCCGGGTACGAAGACGAGGTCGGCCCACTCCAGTGCCTCCAGGCCGTGGGCGACGTGGTACGACAGGCCGTCGCCGCCGGCCACCGGCCCGGGGGCCGCGCCGCACACCCGCACCTCGTACGGCATGCTCGCGCGGGTCGTGAACACCTGCGCGGGAATGCCGATGTCCAGCGGTTTCGCGCCCTCGAGCACGAGGACGGCGACGCGTCGGAGGGGTGAGGCTGCCACGGGGACGAGGGTACGCGGCCCGGCGCGCGGACCGGGCGCGGCGGCGGCCCGGCCGCCGGACGGGCAGGGGCGGCGAGGGCCGGACCGCGGGGCAGGGCCTGACAGGGGCGGAGAGGGCAGGATTCGAACCTGCGTGGGCGCCCGAAGGCACCCGATCCGGGCCCGAAGGCCCTGGTCCCCGATCAACCACTCCGGGCACCTCTCCCAGCTGCGCCCGGCCCCGGCTTCACTCCCCGGCGCCGTTCACGTGCACCACTCTGCCCGCGACCGCTGACCCCGCCCTGACCCGCGCCTGACGGGACGGCACGCCGGACGTCCGGCGCCGCCGTCCGTGTCGCGTCCGGCGGACGGACGGTCAGCCTCCCGGGCCCGGCCCGGCGGACGGCGTAGAAACGGATGGCCGTCGCTCCGCCGGCACCGCGCCCGCCCGCCGATCCGCAGGGTGACGGCCCCGGGCCGCCGCCGGGCGGACCGCTTCCCCGCACGCCCACAGGAGGTCACCGTGAAAGCCCTCGTCGCCGCCGGGTACCAGCCGCTCGACCGGATCGCCGTCACCGAGCGGCCGAAACCGGCCGCCGGGCCGGGCGAGGTGGTGGTGCGCGTCGAGGCCGCCGCGCTCAATCCCCTCGACCTCGCGCTGATCACGGGTGCGCTGAAGGAGGTCTATCCCGTGCAGCACCCCCTGGTCGTCGGCATGGACGCGGCCGGGGTCGTCGACGAGGTGGGACCGGGCGTCACCGGGTACGCGCCGGGTGACCGCGTCCTCGCGTTCACCGGGCAGGCCGGGTCGGTGGCCGAGTACACGGTGGCGGCGCCCGGGCCCCGGCTCGCCCACCGGCCCGCGGGTCTGGACGCCGAACGGGCGGCGGCCCTGCCCGAGTCGGGGATGACGGCGGTCTGCCTGCTCCGGGCGGCGGGCCTGGCCCCGGGGCAGACGGTGCTGGTGATCGGGGCCACCGGCGGGATCGGCCTGTACGCCGTCCAGCTCGCGGCGGCGCTCGGCGCCCGGGTGATCGCCACGGCGGGCGGTCAGGACGCCGACTACGTCCGGGGGCTCGGTGCGGCCCACACCGTCGACTACCGGACGGCCGACGTGGTGGCGACCGCCCTGGAGCTGGTGCCCGGCGGGGTCGACCTGGTGGTCGACCTGGTCAACAACGGCGAGGGGCTGGTCGGCAGCGCCCGGGCCGCACGCCCGGGCGGCCGGCTGGTCTCGCCGCTCTTCGGGCCGCAGACCCTGGACCGCGACGTCACCCCCATCTACATCGGATCCTTCGTCCCCGAGCCCGGCGATCTCGACGACCTCGCGGCGCGCGCCGCGGACGGCCGGCTCCGGGTGGAGATCGGTGCGCGGTACCCGTTCGCCGACGCCGCCCGGGCCGTCGCCGACTTCGCCGGGACCCACATCCGCGGCAAGGTCGTCATCACGATCCCGTGAGGCGCCCGGCCCGGCCGGCGGGCGGATCCGCGGGCCGGGCGCAGCGCGGTGGGCGGTCGACGACTCACCGCTGCCGCCCGCCGTCCGGGTCGACCGCCATGGCGAGCCCGATCGCGATGCAGATCACCAGCAGTACCAGGCCGAGCCCGATGGAGGTCCGTCCTCCGCTGGTCAGGCTGTCCAACTGCTCCTGGTAGGTGGTGTCCTGAGGGACGGGCATCCCTTCGGTGACCGGTCCCGTCACCTTGGCGACACAGACGTCGCCCGGGACCATCGGCCGGCCGTAGCAGGTGGGCACGTCCGTCTGCAGTCTGTCGAATCCGGAGAGGATCAGGCCCGCACCCGCGGCGAGCAGCACCAGAAGGATCACCACCGCCATGGCCGTTCCGGACCCCGTCCCCCGCGCGGCCGCCGACTCCGGCGCGCCCCCGTGCGCTTCGGTTGCGTATGTACCCGGGCCCGCCCGGGCGAACCTTGCCCGCAGCGTGCCGTCGACCACACCTCCGCCCGGGCCCGATGCCGTCCGCCGGTACGGACCGGCCGCGCACCGGTCGGTTACCCGGCCCCGACGCGGGCACCCGACGGCGTGCGGGCCCGGCTCGCACCACCGGCGGTCGGCAGCGGCTGGTTTCCGCCAATCGTGCCCGGTCCGGCCCATCGGGCGCGCGGAGCGGCGGTCGCCGCCGTTCGGCCGCGGGGACCTGTCCGGGGTTCCGCAGGTGCGGAAGGGGAACGGTTCTGACGCATCGTCAGGCGGTGGCGGCCGGCGCCGGCAGGGGCGGGTGGGACGGCCGGGGACGGGCCGGGCGGCCGAATCCCTACCGTGGCCGGCCCGGGCGGCCACCGGCGTCCTTCATGATCATCACAGGGGCCGGTCCGACCGGGAACGGCCGACCGTGCGGCGCGAGGGAGACCCGGAATGGACACGGAACGACGGCCGGGACCCGGCCGCGGAACGGAACCGGACCCGCCGGACCGGGCCCTCGCCCCGGAGGCGGCCCGGTGGTTCGCCGAACTCGCCGCCTACACACCGGCGATGGCCTTCATCCGCAACGGCGACGGCCGGTACCTGTGGGTCAACGCCGCCTACGCGCACCTCTACGGCCTGGAACCGGCCGCCGTGGTCGGCCGCTCCGTCGAGGAGGTCGACCCGCCGGCCGACGCGGCGGGCTTCCGCGCGCTGGACCGCGAGGTGCTGAGCACCCGCCGCCCGGTGCGCCACCTGCTGGCGTTCCGGCACCCGGACGGCAGGCCGGGCCGGGCGGTCGGCCACCGGTTCGCGCTGGACGGCCGGGACGAACCGTGCGTCGGCGGGGTCTATGTCGACGTCACCGAGCGGGACCGGGCGCTGGACGAGAAGGCCGCCGTCCACGAGGAGTTGCACGCCCTGCGGGAGCGCTCGGGGCTGGCCGTGGTCACCGTCGGCCTCGACGGCCGGGTGGAGCGGGCCAGCGGCGGCGCCGCGGGCCTGCTGGGCGTCGGACGCGCCGACCTCGAGGGCACCCCGGTGACGGCGCACCTCAGGGGCAGCGCCGTCCCGGCCGTACTGCGGCGGCGCTGGACCGAACTGGTCCAGGGCCGGATCTCCCGGGCCGCGGACGTGCTGCGGGTCCGGGTCGCCGGTGGCGCCACCCGGCTGCTGCGCACCGACCTGGCGGTGGTGCGGCACCGCGGGGCGCCGGTGCGGGTCCTGGCCGTCCTGACGCCGCTGGGAACGGAGTTCGCCGAGCCGCCCCGGATCACCCCGCTCCAGCTGCGGGTCCTGCTGCTGCTCGCCGGGGGCCGGCCGAACAGCGGCATAGCGGAGGGGCTGGGCCTGTCCCGGCAGGCCCTGGACTACCACCTGCGCCGGCTCCGCTCGGTGCTGGACGCCCCCTCCCGTCCGGCCATGGTGGCCCGCGCCTACACGCTGGGGATCCTGGATGCCAACGCCTGGCCGCCCCGCCCGGCCGCGGGCCCGCCCCCCGGCCGCTGACCGGCACCGCCGACACCACGAAGCGTCTGACGGCCCTTCACTCCACGGGCCGGTCCCGGCGCACCAGGCGCAGCGCGAGGGCGACCAGGGCCAGGAGCAGGCAGGTGCCGATCGCGGCGTGGACCAGCAGGGCGTCCAGCCGTCCGGCCGACAGGTAGACGCCGACCGCCAGCGCGACCAGCGCGCACACGCCCCGGTCGATGATCGATTCGAGCGAGAGCAGGGTGGTGCGGTACGGCGTCGGCGGGATCGCCGCGTTGATCAGGTTGCGCTGCACGGGGTAGGCCAGTCCGGTGGCCGCCGCGAACACGCACAGCCAGCCGACCGTCGCCACCGCGCCCGCCATGCTGGTCGCCGCCAGCGAGAGGGCCATCACCAGGCTCAGGACGGTGACGGCCACGGTGTCCGAGAGCCGGGAGCGCACCCAGCCGGGCCTGGCCGAGCCGACCGCCTCCGCGACGGTCATCACGGACAGCACCGCGCCGTGGTCGGCGACCGGGACGGCCTTGGCGAGCAGCAGCGGCTGGAAGAGGTTGACCTGGCAGATCCTGGCCAGCGTGAAGATCGCCACGCCCTGGACCATCAGCGGTCCGAGTGCCCGCGAGGTCCGCAGCACGGCGAGCGCCCGGCCGGCCGAGGCCAGCAGTCCGACCCGTTCGGCGGCGGGCCGGCGGCCGTCCCGGCCCGGCGCCAGGGCGGGGAGGGCGGTGGCGCAGGCCAGCGAGCCGAGGGTGCAGGCGGCCGTGAGCAGGTAGGGGGCGGCGTGCTGGAGGTGCATCAGCAGGCCGACCAGCGGCCAGCAGGCGATCTTCGCCCACAGTCCGAGGGAGCGGGCGGTGCCTTCCGCCTGGACGTAGCGGTCGCCGGCGCCCTCGGCATGCAGGTACTCGTACAGGTAGGCGCTGGCCGCGCCGGAGACCAGTGAGCGGGCGGCGGCGATGGCCAGGAAGTGCAGCAGGAATCCCGCCGCCGTGGGCCGGGCGACCGGGACCAGGTTGGCGGCGGTCATCACGGCCGCGCCGAGCTGCAGGCAGCGGCGCTGCCCGATCCGGTCGGCGATCAGGCCGGTGGGGATCTCCAGCAGGCAGAACGCCACGTAGTAGATGCTCTGGATGCCGAAGATCTGGCCGTCCGTCAGGCCGGCCTGGCGCTGGTACTCGTAGAAGACGGGCATCCACCAGAGCAGGTTGAACAGCAGCTGGAAGCCGTTGTTCAGGCGGATCACCCGCCGGACGGGCGCGGGCACGGGACCGGGCGCAGCGCCGGGGCCGGGGGCGGGGTCGGAGGCGGACAGGGGGGCGCGCCGGCGGGCGCGCGTGAGCAGGGACACGGCGTACGGCCTTCGGGGGGTCGGGGCTTCGGGGGTCTCGCGGGTGGCGGCGGTGCCGGCCGGGGTCAGGCGTTGTAGGGCCTGAGCTGGAGCAGGTGCAGCCGGCCGCCGGGGGCCAGCAGCCACTCGATGTCGAGCGGCGCGGCGAAGGTGTAGTCGGTGGCGAAGTGGGACTGCAGCAGGCGGCCGGCCAGGGCGAGGCGGCCGAGCTGTTCCCGGGTCGCGGGGTCGAGGTCGGTCTCGGCCGCGCCGAGCGAGACGGTGCGTCCGCCGCCCTCCACGGTGTTGTACAGGTACTGCATGGGCGGGGTGGTGCCGTCGACCACGGCCGCGGTGGAGCCGAGCACGCAGTTGAGGTAGACGTTGCGGAAGTCGGCGCGGTTGGTGGGGTTGCAGGTGACCATCACCCCGCCGAGCGGGGAGGGTTCGTACCGCTGGACGATGACGCCCATGAAGGTGTCGTCCAGCGCGATGCCCGCCTGGTGGCGCAGCCGGACGCTGCGCGGCGACAGCAGGGAGGCCCAGACGCCGCGGACCGCGTCGAGCAGGCCGGGCAGGTCGGTGACCTTGGTGTGGGACTCGTAGATTCCGGCAGCGGAGAAGCCCGGCAGGTCCTCGGCGTTGGAGGAGGAGCGCACGGCCAGCCGGCCGGCGCCCGCCAGGTGTTCGACCAGCTGGGCGTCGAGGGCGCGGACCAGGTCCTCGGGCACCGGGGTGGCCAGGACCAGGTGCTGCAGCTGGACGCAGACGGCGTCCACCGCGTCCATCGCGCCCAGTTCGAGGGCCATCTTGAGCTTGCCGATGCTCTGCTGCACCGCCCGGGAGGAGTCCAGGAACCGCTGCTGGAAGGCGAACGGCAGCGCGACCCCGTCGGGTGCGCTGACGTGCCGGGCGAGGAAGGCGGCGGCGGCCTCGGCCGGGGAGGTGCCGTCCGGGGCGTCGAGGCGGGCGGCGAGGTGGCCCATCAGGTCGGCGCGCGGGGGCCGGGGTACGGCGTAGTAGCCGGTCAGCCGGGCGGATCCGTGGCGGAGCACGTGGTGGAGCTCTCCGAGGTTGGCGGCCTTGGTGCCGTAGCGGCGGCTGTCGCCCGCGCGCAGTTCGGACAGCGGCACGATCGGGACGTCGTCGACCTGCGGGGCGTCGAGCCGGATCCGCTGGGTGTGCCAGGTGGGTTCGGTGAGGTCGGCCGGCTGCTCGGCCCGCTCGATGGTGGCGCCCTCGGCGGTGACCCGGTAGCGGATCCAGGCGCCGTCGAGGCCGTCGTCGGCGATCCGGGTGAGTACGTCGCGGACGATCGCGTTGGGTATCCCCCAGCCGGCGGCGAGCATGTTGGTGTGCGACAGCGGGGTGGTGGGCCGGGCGTTGATGAGTCCGGCCAGCCGCGGGATGTCGTCCGGGACGACCGGCATCGCGACGATGTCGTGCCAGGTCAGCTCGGAGCGGGCGGCCCGGTACGCGGCCGGGTCGGCGAACACCCGCAGCCGGCCGTGCGCCGAGCCGAGCGAGAGCGGGACGAACGGAGCGGCGGCGTACAGCTCCTCGCCGCGGGTGCGCGGCAGAGCGGACTCGGGGACTTCGGCCAGGGCGTTCTGCTGGCTGTGGTTGGCCGGCTTCAGCCGCAGCGTCAGCGCCGGGTCCAGCCGGTCCCGGACGAAGGTGTAGAACTCCGTGAGCAGGTCGACGCCCATGGTGTCGGCCTCGGTGGTCTCCAGCACCAGGAACGGCTGCGGGTGCTCGTGCTGCCCGGTGTCGACGTGCAGCGAGAGCACGCCGAGCAGGAACCGGCGCTGCGGGTCCTGGTAGACGCTGTGGTTGAACCCGTCCAGGTCCCGGTCGAGTTCGGCCAGCGTCAGGCCGTGGATCTCGGTGGCGATGTAGTTGACGTGGAACGAGTGGACGGCGCTGTCGAGGATGTGCCAGGCGCCCTCGTGCCGGTCGACCACCACCTTCACGTACGGGTGGCCGCCGAGCACGCCGGAGAGCTGCTCGAAGAGCGGGAGGGTCAGCCGGGCGTCGACGACCGCGCCGTGCGGCGCCTTCCGTCCGGCGGCCGGGCGGGGGTCGGTGCCGGCCGGGCGGAGGTCCGTGGACGGCGCGGGGTGGGTGGTGTTGCTGCGGGTGCTCATCGGGCGGCTCCGTCGGTGTGCGGCGCGTTGAGGGCCTGCGGCAGCGCGGCGACGATGCGTTCGCAGTCGGCCAGCAGCGCCTGCGCGGAGTCGGCGGTCACGAACAGCAGCGCGGCCATGGCGTTGGCGCCGCCCGCCTCCTCGTAGGGCGGCATCGCGCTGCCCGGCTTGAGGCTGTGCTCGCGGACCGGCTCGACGGTGGAGCCCGGCCCGAGCAGGGCGGGCCAGTCGACGGCGTCGAAGTCCCAGCAGGGCAGTTCGGTCCACGGGCGGCCGTCGGCGTCGACCGGCAGGATCGCCAGCGAGGCGGCCGCTCCCGTACCGGTGGTGAGCATCGCGGGCGGGTACTCGACGGGTTCGCCGAGCAGTTGGCGTACCAGCATGCCGATCATGTCGAGGCCGAAGACGGTCTCCGCCTGGCGGGTCGTCAGCACGCCGCCGAACCGGGCGGCGGTCTCGATCACCCACATCGACCCGTCGGAGCCGAGCTTGATCTCGGTGTGGGTGGCGCAGGTGTCCAGGCCGAGGGCGTCGACGGCGGCCCGGGAGACCTCCTCGACCCGGCGCTGCAGCGGCTCGGGCAGAGCGGCGGGGGCGAGCCCGGCACGTTCGGTGAACGGCGGGACGGTCGGCATCCGGCCGGTGACGCACAGCGGGTGGTACACGCCGTCGGCGACGATCCCCTCGACGCTGACGTAGTCGCCCCAGCCCCGCTCCGGGAACCAGTCGGGGGCGCTGCCGGTGACGATCTCCTCGAGCAGGAAGTCGCTCACCCCGGCTTCGGCGCGGTGCAGTTCGGCGTAGCCGAGTTCGGCGGAGTCGGCCATCACGGTGCGGCCGAGCTGCCAGGCGCGTTCGGCCTGGTCGCGGTCGTCCACCCGGACGTGGGCCGTGGAACCGGCGCTCCAGGCGGCCTTGAGCAGCAGCGGCGGGGTGAGCCGTTCGAACGCGGCGGCGATGTCGGCGCTGTCGTTGATCTCGGCGAAGCCGGGCACCGGGACGCCGGCGTCCTGCCAGACCCGGCGCATCAGGCGCTTGTCCCGGGCGGCTTCGACGCGTTCCCCGGCTCCGGCCAGACCGAGCCGGCCCGCCGCGTGGGCGACGGCCACCACCGCGTACTCCGACAGGGTCAGGACCGCCTTCGCTTCGACCCGGCGGGCGTGCGCGCAGATCAGGTCGACCAGTTCGGCGCCGTCGAGCGGCTCGTGCTCGGTGACGGAGGCGCAGTGCGGGCGCCAGGTCTCCGCGGAGCGGTGCGGCAGCGGTGCGAGGGCCAGCACGTGCACCTGCGCCCGGGCGGCGATCTTCGGCAGCGCGTACTCGAGCGGCGGGCCGCCCTTGGCATAGACGAACAGGATCGGGTTCAACGTCACTCCAGGGTTCGAGGGTGGGGCCGCCGGATGCCGGGGCAGACCCGACGGCCACGAACGGACCAAGAGCAACCACATCACAACCAAGAGTGATCGAAACACGTCAAGGGGCTCTGCTGTTTGGGCGTACGCCAAAATTCCGCGTCATTGACCGAAACACCACCGTCACCCGACCGACCTGGAGGGCTGCCCTCCCGCCGGAGCGCGACGGCGGGATCAGGGGACGGCCGGGTCGCGGAACGCGGCACCGCCGGGCGGTCCCACGGCGACCCCCTGACGGGAATCGCCGGCCGCGACCGGGGCGCGCCGGGGCGACCGGACGCGCGTACGGCTGCCGCCGCACGCGGGCCCGGACGACCCGGCCACCGCGCGCGGCCTCAGCTCACCGCCTGCTTCACGAGCGCGGTGATCCGCGCCTCCACCTCGGGCGTCACCTCGGTCAGGGCGAAAGCCGCCGCCCACATCGGGCCGTCGTCCAGCTTCGCCTGGTCGCTGAACCCGAGCGTCGCGTAACGGGACTTGAACTTCTCCGCGCTCTGGAAGAAGCAGACCACCTTGCCGTCCAGCGCGTAGGCGGGCATCCCGTACCAGAGCTTCGGGGCGAGGGCCGGGGCGGCGGCCGAGATGACGGCGTGCACGCGCTCGGCCATGATCCGGTCCGGGTCCTGCATCTCCGCGATCTTGGCGACCACGTCCCGCGCCGCCTCCGCCGCCTTCTCGGCCTGCGAACCACGGCGGGCGGCCGCCTTCAGCTCCTTGGCGTGGTCCTTCATCGCGGCCCGCTCCTCGGCCGTGAACCCCTCGTGCGCGCTGCGTCCGGTGCTGCTCATGAAAGATCTCCCCGTTGATGACCTCGATGCGCGGAACCTTGCGAGCGGACCATATCCCGCCCCACCGACAACCACCGTCCCACCCGGCACCGGCAGCCACCGCGTCCCGCGCACACCGTGTCGCACTCCAGGTCCGGACGGAATCCAGTGAGCCGCCCTGCGGTACGCGGCGCACTCCTTCGCCCACCGCAGGTGGCAATTGACACAGCGCCGGACGGCATCCCGACGCCATAGCGCTGCCTGCATCCATGGCGTGCCCGTCGGTCGTCACCGTGGCCGACCGGTGCCGTCAGTCCTTGGTGACATCGTTTCGGCATGGCTGATGCGGATGGGGAGACAGCAGGTGGCGGTGCCGAGCAGGCTGTCATCGCACGATATCGGTTTGCTCAGGACGGCTTCGGCGCGGAGCGTGAGCGGTTGGCAGTACGCGAGACCCAGCACCTGCTGTCCGAGATCATTGAACGGGCCGACGTCGGCGAATTCGACGGGCACGAGTTCGGGGGCGGCGAGGCGGTCCTCTACGCCTACGGGCCGGACGCCGACGCACTCTTCGCCGTCATGGAAGCCACGCTGCGCGCACTCCCGCTCAGGCCGGCACACGTCGTTCTACGTTACGGGTCCGCCACTGACCCGTCGGCGGCCGAGGTACGCATGGCACTGTGACCTGCACGCGATCCGATCGCCGAACCGCCGGAAGTGTGCGCTGACCGGACCACGATGCAATGGTCGAGCGGTGACACCTGGCACACACAGCAGCCGCGTCCCGGATGACCCGCCGGCGGTCCCGGGCCGCTGTCCGGCCGCTCACGCGTCGAGGATGTGTCCGGTGGTCGCGTCCACGTGGTCGGGGATGTCGTCGTGGCGGTCGCCGACCGTCGGCGTCCCGGTCGGCTCGAACATGAGGATCGCGGCGCCGGACGGCGCGGACGGCCTGTGCTCCGTCCCCGCAGGGACGGTGAAGGCCGCCCCCTGGGACAGTCGGACCGTGCGCTCCCCCTCGGGCTCGCGCAAGGCGATGTGCAGTTCACCCTCGAGCACCAGGAAGAACTCGTCGGTGTCGTCGTGGGCGTGCCAGAGGTGTTCGCCCTGGACCTTGGCGATCCGGACGTCGTAGTCGTTGACGCGCGTGACGATGCGGGGGCTCCACAGCGCGTCGAAGGAGGCCAGCGCCTGGCGGAGGGAGATGGGTTGGCTGCTCATGAGCCCATCCTGGGCTGTTCCGCCGGGCCTGTGTGAGTGCTAGGAATAGCAGATGGCGCAAGAATCCTCGCACCAGGCTCCTGCAGCGGGCGTCCACCGGGTGGTCGTGATCGTGGACGAGAACTCGAATCCGTTCGAGCTCGGCTGCGCGACCGAGGTCTTCGGCCTCCGCAGGCCGGAGATCGGCCGCGACCTCTACGACTTCACTCTCTGCTCCCCCGAGCCCCGCACGGCGATGCGGGACGGGTTCTTCACGCTCACGGGAGTCGCCGGTCTGGAGGCGTGCGATACCGCGGACACCTTGATCGTCCCCAATCGCCCCGACGTCGACGTGCCCCGCCGGCCCGCCGTGCTCGACACCATCCGACGGGCGCACGCCCGCGGTGCGCGGCTGATCGGCTTCTGCAGCGGCGCCTTCACCCTGGCCGAGGCCGGCGTCCTCGACGGGCGCCGGGCCACCGCCCACTGGCAGTGGGCGGATGCCTTCCGTGCCCGGTTCCCCGCTGTCCACCTCGAATCGGATGTGCTGTTCGTGGACGACGGCGACATCCTCACTGCCGCGGGTAGCGCGGCCGCACTCGACCTCGGGCTGCACGTGGTCCGCCGCGACCACGGCGCCGAGGTCGCCAACTCCGTCAGCCGGCGACTCGTCTTCGCGGCCCACCGCGACGGCGGACAGCGGCAGTTCGTGGAGCGCCCGATGCCCGACCTCCCCGATGAGTCCCTGGCCCCGGTCCTGGCCTGGGCCCAGGAACGGCTCGACTCACCGCTCACGGTCCCCGACCTCGCGGCGCGAGCGGCGGTCAGCCCGGCGACCCTGCACCGCCGCTTCCGGGCGCAGCTGGGGACGACCCCCCTGACCTGGCTCACGGGAGAACGGCTCGCCCTGGCATGCCAGTTGATCGAGCGGGGCGAGTCACGCTTCGAGGTCGTCGCACGCCGGAGCGGGCTGGGTACGGCGGCCAACCTGCGGTCGCTCATGCGCCGCGGGACGGGCATCACTCCGTCGGCGTACAAGCGCCGGTTCGGGCCCGGGACGACCTGACGGCAGGGGCCGGTCCATCCCCTGTGGCTTCTCAGCCGCGTACCGGAGAACGGGCCCGTCACTCATCTTGCGCCGCTCTCTGCAATCGGCCTTCCGGCCATGTGAGATCATCGCCGCCATGTTCGAAGCCAAGCGCAGGAAGCAGGCCATCGCGGCCGTCGAGTCGCACGTCCGCAGCTTCTTCGCCGGACACGAGATCCAGGCTCACGACTACGATCTCGGACCTGGCCGCCGGGAGGCCGTTCCCGGCCTGCGCATCATCGCGGCGAGCCCGGGTCCGCGTGGCAATTGCTGGACGTACCTCACCGCCGGCTGCTGGTCCGCAGGACAGAAGCACGAGCACGGCCTGGAGTTCGCCCTGACCGCTCCGGCAGGCGACGAGAGCTTCGTCGACCTTCTCGCGAAGATCGCCTACTACCACGCTGGACACCGTCTCGACCTGGAGCACAGCATGCCCATCGGCGAGCCGTGGATCCCCGGGTCCTTGTGCGACCACCTACTCATCAGTCTCCCCTACCTTCATGGGCCGGACCTCGAACGCTGCCCTCTGCCGACCGGCCATGCCCGCATCCTCTGGACTCTCCCGGTGACGGCGGACGAGATCGCATTCCGCCGCGAACACGGCCATGAGGCGCTTGAGCAACTCTTCGACGAACACGGGATCGACCCCGTGGATCCCAAGCGCCCTTCGGTGGTCTGACCAGCCCCGCATTCGCCTCTCAGGCACCTGCTCGGACCTGCGCCGGAAACGGTCGGGCTCCGCAGCCGGTGGCAGATCGGCTCGAGCAAGTCCCCCTCGTGCACCAGGTCCTGGATCGGGGTGAACCACTCGCGGGCGCGGACCGCCGGGCGGCACTCCCAACCGAGGACGTCCACCGTCCCGATCGGTGCCGCGGCGTAGCCGTCGCTCTTCCGGACCCGCCAGCGAGTTCAGGTGCCGACGGCTGTTCCGACACAGCCCGTACAGAGGCGAAGTGGGCGGCGACGGTCGAGCGGGCGTGGGACCCGGCCCCGGCGGCGGCCGCGCCGGGTGGGCGTTCCCGGCTCAGGGCGCGGTGGCTTCCCAGGCCGCGTCGATCATCCGGAAGACCTCGTCCACGGTGGCCCCGGGATCGTCCGCATGGCAGGCCAGGGCGTAGGCGTCGATGGCGAACCTGGCGGTCGCCCGGCAGGCCGTCGCACTCCGGGCCAGGCGGGGATCGGCGGCCAGCGCCGCCGCGAGCGCCTGCGCGTGACGCAGGCCCATCGACTCCTCGTACTCCCGCAGGGCGGACGATCCCTCGATCATGCGCCGGACGGGGACGCTGTCCTCCGCCGTGCAGTGCCGCACCAGCGCCCGGACCTCGCGGTGCAGCGCCGGGACGAGCGGGTCGTGCGCGGGCCGGTCGGTCACCGCCCGGGTGAGGCGCTGCTCGAAGTCCTGGTCGCGTTCGAACACCAGGGCCTCCTTCGAGGCGAAGTGGGCGAAGACGGTGGTGACGGCCACGTCTGCCTCGGCGGCCACGTCGCGGATGCCCACGGCGTCGTACCCGTGCTCCAGGAAGAGCCGCAGCGCGGTGTCGGCGATCTTCCGGCGGGTCTCGGCCTTCTTGCGCTCGCGGCGTCCGGGTGGCTCGGTCATGCCGTGACACTATCAGTTATGAATCCCTAACCGTTACTAACTCCTCACTGTTGTGAATTCCTAACCGTTAGGGCTACCGTCGGCCGCATGAGGAAAATCAGCTTCGCCGAGTTCGGCGGTCCCGAGGTCCTGCGCCTGGTCGAGGCCGAGGAGCCCCACGCGGGCCCCGGCCGGATACGAATCGCCGTACGGGCGGCGGGGGTCAACCCCGTCGACTGGAGGATCCGTGAGGGGCAGGTGCTGGGCGCCCACCCGGTCGAGCTGCCCGCCGGGGTCGGACTGGACGCCGCCGGGGTGGTCGACGAGATCGGCGAGGGCGTCGAGGGGGTCGAGGTCGGCGACCGCGTGTTCGGCGAAGGCGCCGACACCTACGCCGAATTCGCCGTGCTCTCGGCCTGGGCCCGCATGCCCGCGGGACTGACCTTCGAGGAGGCGGCCGGGTACCCGTCCGTGGTGGAGACCGCGCTGCGCGTCATCCGCGAGGTCGGCGTGCGGCCCGGGCAGACGCTGCTGGTCAGCGGTGCGTCCGGCGGCGTCGGGTCGGCGGTGCTGCAGATCGCCCGCGAACGCGGCATCACGGTGATTGGCACGGCCGGGGCCGCGAACCAGGACTACCTGCGCGGCCTGGGCGCCCTCGCCACGACCTACGGCGAAGGCTGGGTCGGACGGGTGCGGCGCCTGGGCCGGGTCGACGCGGCCCTCGATCTGGCGGGTGCGGGCGTGGTCCGCGAACTCGTCGAGCTGACCGGGGACCCGCGCAAGGTGGTCTCCATCGCCGACCTCGGGGCGCCGCAGCTGGGCGTCCGGTTCTCCGGCGTGGCCGGGAGCGTGCCGAACGCCCTCGCCGAGGCCGTCGACCTCATCTCCCGGGGCCGGCTCCACATCCCGGTCGAGAAGTCGTACCCGCTCGCCGAGGCAGCGGCGGCGCACACCGACAGCCGGGCCGGCCACACCCGCGGGCGCCGGGTCCTGATCGTCTGAGCCGCGGCCCGCCCGGCGTCCCGCGCCGAACGGCCCGAGCGTTCCGGGGACGGCGCGATGCGGTCCGGTGCCGGCGGCGACTGCCGGCCGCAAGGAGTCGGCCCCGCCCCGTGGCCGGTTGCCGCTGCGGACGGACGATTGCGCTCCGCCCACCGGCACCACTCGAGCCTTCGCCGAGGTGGTGGCGAGGTGGTGGCGAGGTGGCGGGAGGCCCGGACGTTGCGCCCCGCGGTGCGGTCGGCCGCCGGACGGCGTCTCCACCGCGGGCACGGGCCTGCGCGCCCCGCGCGGGCGCCCGGTCCACCTCACACCGGCGGCAGACCCCGGACTCCGGAGGGCGCCGACCGCCCGGCGGGCCCCGCCTCTCCCGCCGCCCGGTGGGCGTGGCAGGCTTGGCGGCCCCTCTCGATCGAAGGACCCGCGATCATGAACGACACCGACTACAGCGGCGGCGGCGACTCCGGCGGCGGCCTCGGCTGGGACAGTAGCCAGCAGGTGCCGGATGCCGGGCGCCGCCGCGACCCCGGCGCCATGCGGTGGCCGTCGAGCGGGCGGCGCTGGCTGTTCGTCCTGGGGCTGCTGCTGGTGATGGTCGTCGCCGCCCTGGCCGCCTCCTGACCCCGCGGGCACCCCAACGGGCCCGACCGGGCTCAAGTGCGCTGCGCCACAGGCTTCGTGCGCATGCGGACGCCTGCGGTGCGTAGCGGAATCCGCACGCGCCGACCGGTCCGGGGCGCCCGGGCGGTGAGGGTGCTCACACGGCCTCCCGGGTCTACGACCATCGATAGTTGATCGTCCGGACCGCCGGGCGCGGCCCGCGGGCGCGTCCGCCGCGGATCATGCCGATCGGTGCCGATCTGCGGGCGGAACCGGGATCGAGGGCCGTCCAGCCTCGGAAATCTGTCCGAAATGCACCGTTTTTAGAGGTTTAGATCCCCGCGAAGGCGTCCAAGCCGACCCCCCGAAGCCGGTCGAAAACCGAGGTTTACTACGACCGGGCGTCGTATCAAGGGGTCTTGGCGACGGTCCCGACGCCCGCTAACAATGGCGGAGTCGTCAGACGCCGCAGCAACCTGTCAGGCTGCGGCGCCCGTTCAGGCCCTCGCTCCATGAGGTGCCCCACGCCCCGTCCCGCCCAGGCCGGTATCCGGCCGAGAGGCGCAGCGGACGGGAGCGTAGCCAACCGATTGAGGCAAAACCTTTATGCGTAAGTTCTCCACCCGTGTGCGTACCTCGGCCGCCGTTCTCGTCTCCGCCGCCGGTATCGCCGCGCTCGGCACCGCCGTCGCCCCC
Organism: Kitasatospora sp. NEAU-CNBT7; assembly: GCF_057220535.1. Classification (NCBI taxonomy): domain Bacteria; kingdom Bacillati; phylum Actinomycetota; class Actinomycetes; order Kitasatosporales; family Streptomycetaceae; genus Kitasatospora; species Kitasatospora sp. NEAU-CNBT7. The sequence continues at coordinate 203,157 of NZ_JBXQQB010000010.1, forward strand.
GCGATGGCGTCCGCCGCCACCCCCACCTACTCGCCGGGCTCGGTCCAGGCCATCGCCGCCCAGATCGTTCCGGCCAACCAGCTGGCCTCGTTCAACCAGATCGTCTCGCACGAGAGCAGCTGGAACGTGACCGCCACCAACGCGTCCTCCGGCGCGTACGGCCTGGTCCAGGCCCTGCCGGGCTCCAAGATGGCCTCGGCCGGCGCCGACTGGAAGACCAACCCCGCGACCCAGATCAAGTGGGGTCTGAACTACATGAACGAGCGTTACGGCAGCCCGAACGCCGCGTGGGCGTTCTGGCAGACCCACCACTGGTACTAAGCCGACCACGTGGCCCCACAGGTGTGACCGCCGCCACCCGACGACACCCGACGTCGTGACGGCTCACCCGGCCCTCCGCGCCACCGGCCCCACCGGGCCCAGGTGATCGCGCTCGCCGGCCCAGGACCGTTCCCGCCTCACCAGGCAGGGACGGTCCTTCGGCGTGCCCGGCCTCACCCGCCGCTCCCCGCCCCCGTCCCCGTCCTCGCGGGCGTGTCGCCGCCGGACCGTGCCCCTGGTGCGGGCTAGCGTGGCAGACCCGCCGTACACAGGAGGTTCGGTCGATGGCCGCAAGCCGGTCCGGGCCCGGGTCCAGGTCCGGGGTGATGGGGAGCGGGTACGGCAGCCACTCCGCCGCGCAGCACGCGGGGTTGGCGGCGGCCGCCGGGATGCTGGACCGGGCGTTGCGGGCCGTGCCGGTGCCGGACGACGGGCGGGCGTTCCGCGTCGCGGACCTGGGCTGCGCCGCGGGGACCAACGCGATGGAGCCGATGGCGCGCACGGTGGCGGCCGTCCGGGCCCGCCGTCCCGGAACCCCGGTCTGGGTCACCCACACCGACATTCCCGGGAACGACTTCGGTGCGCTGTTCGCCACCCTGTCCGGGCCGTCCTCCTATCTGGGCGGCCCGGGCGTGTTCGGCTGCGCGCAGGCCCGATCCTTCTACGAGCCGCTGTTCCCGCCGGGTGAGCTGCATCTCGCCTGGTCCTCGATCGCGGTGCACTGGCTCTCCCGGCTTCCGCTGCCGGTCGACGGGCACGTCTACGGCCCCCGGGCGACGGGGGCGGCCCGCGAGGCGCTGCGCGGGCAGTCGGCCGCCGACTGGGCGGACTTCCTCGGGCACCGGGCGGCCGAGCTGGTACCGGGCGGGCAGCTGGTCGTGGTGGGCGGGGCCGCCACCGACGACGGACTGAGCGGCGCGGAGGGCCTGTTCGACCTGGCACTCGAGCAGCTCGACGAGCTGGTCGGCCACGGCGGGCTGACGGCCGGCGGGCTGGCGGCCATGACCGTCCCGACCTGGAACAGGACCGCCGCCGAGTACCTCGGCCCGCTGCGCGACGGCCCGCTCGCCGAGCGCTTCCGGCTGGAGGAGGCGGAGTTCGTGGTGCTGGAGGACCCGATGTGGGCGCGGTACACCGCCGACGGCGATCTCGACGCGTACGCCCGCGAGGTGTCGGCCTCGTTCCTGGCCGCGTTCGGCCCGTCACTGTTCGCGGGGCCGGTGGCGGTCGGTCCGCGGACGGTCCGGCTCTTCGCCGACGGTCTCACCGCCCGGGTGAAGGAGCGGCCCGAGCAGGGCGCGGCCCGCTGGCGGATCGAGCTGCTGCGGGCCACCCGCCGCTGACCCGGCGGTGATCGCCGCCGACGGCCGTCCGGAGCCGATCGGACGGGAGCACGCTCCCCCGGGCATCCGCCGAAACCGGGTGCCCGTGACGCTCGCGCTCCCGCGACGGTCTCGATCCCTTAGGATCACGCTCCTGTGGCCGCTCGCGGGGGGAGCCGAAGGATGAAGAGACCGGGGTGCCTGGTGGCCGCGGTGGGTGCCGCCGTGGCACTCGGACTGCTCGGCTGGGGCGGGGAGCTGGCGCTCGACTCGGCGTTCGCAGGGCCGGACAACCACGTGGCGGCGGCCGATTCCCGGGTGTGCGCGCAGACCGGCGGCAACAACCTCTCCCTCGCCGAAGCGACGGCGCACTTCGGGCTGGCGGTGCCGCCCGCCGCCACGGGCCTCGTCTTCACCGCCGACGCGGGCGGTCTGCAGGGCGACTTCAGCCTGAAGCTGCGGTTCACCACCACGCCGGCGGATCTCGCCACGTTCCTCTCGGCCGGCGATTTCGAACCACCGAGCGCCGCGACGACGGTGTCCACGGGTGGCTGGGGCGGCTACGCATCGGGGGCGGCGGTTCGGCCCGCCGAGGGCCCGTGCGGCCTGACCCCGCCGGTCGGCCCGGCCATGGTCTACAGCGGGGACCGTAGCGGCTCCGCGGGGGCGGCCGGTGCGCGGTCCCTGGCGGTGGACGGCACGACCGATCCGGCGCATCCGGTGGTCTGGGTCTCCGCCATGGATCTGTGAGCCGGACCCCCCGGGGCGTGGCCCGCCGAACGGGCCGGTCAGCTCTCACGCAGCCGCAGGGAGCCGCTGAATCCGCAGGTCAGGCAGACGATCCACTGCACCAGCAGGCCGTCGGCCCGGCGCGCGGGCTCGCCGACGGCGACGGAGTCCTCCCAGCCGCAGAAGTCGCAGGTGCCCTCGGTTCCGGGCAGTCGCCGTAGCGGCCTCAGCGGGTCGTCCGGCGCTTCCTGCACGCCGAGCCACCGGCAGCCGCCGCACTCCCACCACAGCTCGGGCCGCTCCCGCGGTCCGGTCGCCGCCGTGCCCCGGGCGTTGTGCCGCCGTTTCACCCGAAAGCCCGTCAGGCCGGCTCCGCACTGCGGGCACTGATGAACCACCGGTCCGTCACCTCCGCTCGCTCGGTCCGCGGGCGGATCGGGCCCGTCGACGCAGCGTAGCGGCCCCCGGGCCGAGGGTGGGCCCGGGGGCGGTGGATGATGGGGAAGGTGGTTCAGCCTTCGGTGCCCGGCTCCGGGTGCCACGGGGAACCGCGGTCGATCCGCAGGGCCAGGGCCTGGTCTGCCTCCTGGTTCTGGGCGCGGTCGACCGAGCGGTAGAGCAGCTGGTGCTCGCCCTCGCCGCGGACGGGGATCGGACCGGTGTAGGTGGTCCAGCCCGCGCCGTCGAGGTTGTACTCGGTCAGCGCCACCCCGGAGATGTCGTCGGTCGCGGTGAGGACGACCAGTTGCTCGTCGTCGCGGCCGCCCGCGTCCTTGTGGCCGTGCGAGGGGCGGATCCTGGCCGTGGTGACCGGTGCGGTGGTGTCCACCGGCAGGTCCATGGCCTCGTCGTCGGGGTCGGCCTCGTTGTCCAGGGTCGGGGCGGGGACGCCGGCGCTGTCGCCCTGGTGGCCGACGGAGCCGCCGCGCAGCTGGAGCACGCTCCAGTCGTCGTGGCCGGGGAGCCGGGTCCTGTCGCTGTCGCCGTTGACGTCGACCATGACCGTCTCGCTGCCGACCTTGCCGTTGCAGTCCCAGTCGACGGCGCCCTTGCTCGACGGGATGGTGACGAACTTGCCGACCGTCCCGTCGACGCCGGGGCAGTAGTGGCTGACGTCGTAGAGCGGGGTGGTCGGCGGGTAGACGCGCTCGTCCAGCGTGGTCTCGTTCAGGAACAGGTTCTGGCGGGAGTAGTCGACCAGACCGCTGGTGGTGCCCACCGTCAGGCCGAACTGGTAGGTGTAGTTCATCACGCTGAAGTACTGCGGCTCGTGGTTGGGCAGGTCGGTGTCACCGCTGTGCCGCAGGCCCAGGTTGTGGCCTAGTTCGTGCATCAGGGTGCCGGCCTGCTCGGCCACCGTGCCGGTCTGGTCGGTGAAGCTGCCCAGGCTGACGATGAAGTCGCTGCCGGGGGTGCCTGCGGAGATCCCGCTGGACCCGGATCCTGCCTCCAGGTTGTGCGCCGAGATCGCGTAGTGGAAGATCGGCGCCCGCGCGGTGCTGCGGAAGCCGCCGGTGGCGTTCTTCAGCGCGGTGAACGCGTTCCACTGGTACATGCCGTCGACCTTGGTGCCGAGATTGGCCGTCTCGGTGAGCTTCTTGGCGCGGCTGAGGGTGCCCCAGGTCGTGTTGGTGGCGAAGTCCATGATGCTGTCGGGCCCGGCGTCGATGTGCAGGTTGATGCCGGTGCCGGTCTGGCGCTTGCGGTAGGGGGCGTTCTTGAAGGCGTCCACCACCTGCTTGATCGCGGCGGGGCTGATCGCGTGGCTGTGCTTGTCGTCGGCCATCCAGTCCAGCTGGATGAAGATGTCGGGCCGGTTGACGTCGGCGCCCATCGCCTTGAGGTCGATGAACTTGTTCGGGCTGCCGTCGCCGGGGTTGAGGGTGACCCCGTTGCGCTTCCAGTCGTCGGGGATGCCGTCGCAGGTGGTGGAGTTGCAGTCGAAGGAGAACCGGACCGGGGTGTTCTGGTCCGCACCGCCGCTGTGGCTGATGACGTAGCCGGTCGGCGCCGACTCGGTGAAGCTGTTGGGGCCGGTGAACGGGACGTCCCAGCCGATCTGGAGCTGCGCGTTGCCCTCGCCCTGGACGAAGAGGTTGACCGTCGCCTTGGCGCCGTACGCGGAGTTGCACGGTGCCACGGTCCAGCTGGCCGTGGTGCCGGCCGCGATCACGGACGGCACGTACGGGATCACGCAGCCCTCGGGCACGTTGGCGCTGGCGGCCGTGACGTCGCGGTCGCTCTTGTTGTCGAACTGCACGGTCACCGTGCCGGCCACCCGGCGCGCGGCCGCGGCCGGGGTGACGACCGCGAGCGTGGTCAGCAGGGCCACGACCAGGACGAAGAGCGCGGTCAGGCCGCCTCGCCGGGGCGCTCCGGGGATGCTCGGTCCGCCTGCGGCGCCGAGGGGAGGTTCATCGGTCATGCGTTCACGCTAAGCACGAGTTTGACGACACTCCGTCACGACATGACGTGCCGTCACTCCGACGGCCCCCGGCTCGGCGGCGCGGGTCCGTCGCCCCGGCGCTCCGGTGAGGCGCCCGGGGGTGGCCCGGGGTGACAATGGCAGCTGGACCGTCCGGTCGCCCCGACAGGAAGGGTGGGGCCATGACCGTGATCTCCCCGGGCTTCCGGGGCCGCCCGCGCACCACGGGCCACCGGCTGCCGCCGGGCCAGTACGAGACCCGCGACTTCCCGGTGCTGTCCGCCGGGCCGACGCCGAGGGTCGCGCGCGAGGACTGGGAGTTCACCGTCACCACGGAGACCGGCGACCGGTACCGCTGGACCTGGGGCGACCTGCTCTCCCTGCCGGCCGAGCGGTTCACCGTCGACCTGCACTGCGTGACGCGCTGGTCCAAGTTCGGGACCTCCTGGGAGGGCGTCTCCCTGGACGTCCTGCTGGGCGCGGTCCCGAGCAGCTCGGACTACGCCTTGGTCAGCGCCTACGGCGGCTACACCACCAACCTGCCGCTCGCCGACCTGCTGAACGGCCGGGCCTGGATCGCGCACCGTTACGAGGGCGCCGACCTGCCGGCCGAGCACGGCGGCCCGGCCCGGCTGCTCGTCCCGCACCTGTACCTGTGGAAGTCCGCGAAGTGGGTGCGCGGCATCGAGCTGACGGCGCGCAGCGAGCCGGGGTTCTGGGAGAGCGTCGGCTACCACGACTACGGAGACCCATGGCGCGAGCAGCGGTACCAGGGCGACTAGGCGAACGGCTGCGCTGGCGGGTCGCCACGGTGCTCGAGCGGCGCCGCGAGACCGCGGCGGCGGTCTCGATCGCCCTGGACGTACCCGGCTGGCCCGGCCACCTCGCCGGGCAGCACGTCGACGTCCGGCTCACCGCCGAGGACGGCTACAGCACCGAGCGCAGTTACTCGCTGACCTCCGCCGCGGACGGCTCGCGGATCGAGCTGACCGTCCAGGCCGTCGCCGACGGCGAGGTCTCCCCCTACCTGGCCGGGCAGGTGGCGGTCGGCGATCTGCTGGAGCTGCGCGGGCCGGTCGGCGGCTGGTTCGTGTGGCGCCCGGAGCAGGACACCCCGGTCCTGCTGGTGGCCGGCGGATCGGGTGTCGCCCCGCTGATGGCGATGATCCGTGCCCGGCGGGCGGCGGGCGGCCGCAGCCCGTTCCGGCTGATCTACTCGGTCCGCGCCCCCGAGGACCGCTGGTACCTGGGCGAACTGCGCCGCGGCGACCCGGGGTTGGACACCACGTTCCTGTACACCCGGTCCGCCCCCGACGGCTGGCCCCGGCCGCCCGGCCGGATCGGCGCCGCCGACCTGCGGACCTGGGGCTGGCCGCCGGACTTCTTCCCCGAGTGCTACGTCTGCGGCCCGACCGGCTTCGTCGAGAGCGTCGCGGACCAGCTGGTCACGCTGGGCCACGACCCGGCCCGGATCCGCACCGAACGCTTCGGACCCACCGGAGGCTGACATGACCGCCGACGCCGGCGCCCCCTCGTACCAGGACGGCAACGCCCTCGCGGGCCCGCTCTCGGAGCTGTTCACGGTCGACCTCACCACCGCACTGACCCGCTGCACGGGCTGCGGCGCGTCGGGGCCGCTGGCGGGACTGCGGGTGTACGCGCACGCGCCGGGCCTGGTCGGCCGGTGTCCCGGCTGCGGACAGGTGGTCCTGCGGCTGGTCCGCGGACCGCGGGCGGCCTGGCTGGACCTGCGCGGCACGGTCGCGCTGCGCATCCCGCTGGGCACCTGACCGCCACCGGGGGTGGCTGCCTCAGGAGGGCTGCTCGACCAGCTGCGCGGTGTAGAGCGGTTCGCCGAGCGAGGCGAGCAGCTGCAGCTGGGTGTCCAGGTAGTCGATGTGCTCCTCCTCGTCGGCGAGGATCGACTCGAAGAGGTTGGCCGACGTGACGTCGTTCTTGGCCCGCATCACCACGATGCCGCGGCGCAGCCGGTCGACGGCCTCGGCCTCGACGACGCGGTCGGCCTCCAGCATCTCCTTGACGGTCTGGCCGATGGTGAGGTGGAACAGCCGCTGGTAGTTGGGCAGTCCGTCGAGGAGCAGGATCCGGTCGGTGAGGATCTCGGCGTGCCGCATCTCGTCGAAGGACTCGGCCCTGGTGTGGGCGGCCAGCTTCGGCCAGCCGTAGTGCTCCTGCATCTTGGCGTGCAGGAAGTACTGGTTGATGGCGGTGAGTTCGGCGGTGAGCTGCTCGTTGAGGAATTCGATGACCTCGGCGTCGCCCTGCACGGTGGCTCTCCGTTCCGGTGGCTCGGGCCGGGCGCGGCACGGTACCGGTCCGGCGGACCCTTCTCATTCCAGCCCACCCGGCCGGGCGCTGCCACCGCAGCGGGCGGCGGCGGCGCGCCTGTTCAGTGCTCGCGGTGGTCGGCTCCGCCGGTGACGCCCGCCGGCCGGGCGGCGGGGGCGGGCCGGGGGCGGCGCAGGAACAGGAACAGGACGGGGACCAGGTAGGCGACCCAGACGACGAGTTGGAGGACGGTCGGGTCCGGCTGGAAGTTGAACACGCCCTTCAGCAGGGTGCCGTACCAGCTGTCCTTGGGGATCGTGCCGGAGATGTCGAAGGCGAGGTTGTCCAGGCCGCCCAGCCAGCCGGCCTCCTGGAGGTCGTGGACGCCGTAGGCGAGCACGCCCGCGGCGACGACGATGAGCAGGGCGCCGGTCCAGGTGAAGAACGTGGCGAGGTTGATGCGCAGGGCGCCGCGGTAGAACAGCCAGCCGAGCGCGACGGCGGTGAGCAGGCCGAGGGCGGCCCCGACCAGCGGGCGGCTGCCGTCCTGGGTGGCCTGGACGGCGGTCCAGATGAAGAGTGCCGTCTCCAGTCCCTCGCGGCCGACGGCGAGGAAGGCGGTGACGGCGAGTGCGAGGGTGCCGAGCGCGGCGGCGGAGTCGACCTTCCCCTGCAGATCGGACTTGAGGTGGCGGGCGGTTCGGCGCATCCAGAACACCATCCAGGTCACCAGCGCGACCGCGATGATCGACAGGGTGCCGCCGAGCGCCTCCTGCGCCTCGAAGCTCAGTTGGCTCGACCCGTACTGCAGCAGGGCGCCGAAGCCCATGCTGAGCACCACGGCCGCGCCGACTCCCGCCCAGACTGCGGGGAGCCGGTCACGGCGGTCGGTCTTGACCAGGTAGGCGATCAGGATGCATACGATGAGGCTGGCTTCGAGTCCCTCGCGCAGGCCGATCAGGTAGTTCGCGAACACGCAGCCTCCTGGGATGTGCGGTCGGTGGGGGTGCCGGGTGCGGCGGCTCCGGGCGGCTGCGGTTCCTCGGGCCGGGGGGCGGCGTTCGTGTCACCGGGTTCAGGGTCGGTGGCCGCCACGGGATCACTGCTGGGTCGGCTGCGCCGGCGCGACGGCCGCGGCCAGCCGGGAGAGCGGCTCGGCGAGCGCGTTGACGGCGTCCGAGAACGCCTTGCGTTCGGCCTCGGGCACCTGGTCGTACGGGGTGTAGCTGCCGTCGGGCTGCCTGTACGTGGCGAGCAGCGCCTCGAGGTCGGCGAACTCGGTGTCCAGGGTCTGCACCAGCTGCGGGTCCTTCTCGGCGGCGACCGGCCTGAGCAGCCGGTACGCCTGTTCGGCGCCTTCGACGTTGGCGTTGAAGTCGGACAGGTCGGTGTGGCTGTAGCGGTCCTCCTCGCCGGTGACCTTGCCGGTGGCGACCTCGTCCAGCAGCTCCTTGGCACCGTTGGCCATGCTGGTCGCGGTGATCTCGGCGCTGCCGACCCGGACCTGCCAGTCCTTGAGGTCGGTGACCAGCTGGGCGGCGAGCCTGCGGTCCTCGTCGGTGATGGTGCCGTCGGTCCAGAGCGATTTCTCGATCCGGTGCCAGCCGGTCCACTGCTGGCCGGGCTCGAGTCCGTCCTCGCGGGTGTCGGTCTTCGGATCGATGTCGCCGAAGCTCTCGGCGACCGGTTCGGTCCGCTCCCAGCCGACCCGGGACGGGGCGAACAGCGCCTTGGCCTTCACCAGGTCGCCGGCCTGGACGGCGGCGGCGAACTGCTCGGCCACCGGGATCGTCGCGTCGGCCTGCTGCTGGACGTAGGCGCGGTAGGAGGCGACGGCGGCGTCCAGCCGGGGATCGGTCGCGGCGGCGGCCGTGCCACCGGTGCCGGTGCCGGTCACGGTGCCGGTCACGGTGATCTTCTGGCGGATGCCGTCACCGGTCATGCCGGGCTTGCAGGCGATCTCGTACGCGCCGGGTTTGATGTCGGCGGTGATCTCCGCCTTGGTGCCGGGGCCGATGTTCTCCCGCTCGGTGACGATGCGGTCGCCAGGGGCGTAGATGTACACCTCGGTGACCTTGGAGCCGGTGTTGTGCACCTGGAGGGTCACTTTCCCGGCCGGGAGGGTGGTGCTGGAGACGGTGCAGGCGCTGTCCGTGGCCTCGACCTGGACCGTGCCGCTGCGGTCCGGGTCGCCGCTCGAGCTCGAACAGCCGCTCAGGGCGGCGCCCGCGGTTCCCAGCGAGACCAGCAGGACGGTCAGAGCGCGGACATCGGCCATGTCACTCCCGGGCGGTGGCTCCTGGTCACGGCGGTCCCGGGCAGCCGGTCACGGCCGCCGCGGTCCACCCTTGGCAAGCCAAGGCATACCTTACTTAACGCCCGGGGACGGCCACGCGGCCGGGCGTGCCTTGATCTGCCCACCGAACGGCGCAGGCACGGACCGCTCCGGCGCGCGGTACCGGCAGGCTCGCCCGCTCGCCCGCCACCGGTTCGGCCCGCCAGGCCCGGGAATCACCGCGGCCGGCCGCCGGATATTCCCAGAAGCTCCGGACGGGCCGGGTGGGTCGAGGTTCCCTGCCGCTCACAGGAGTTGCGGATCGACCGGCGGCCACGGGTAGCCCAGTTTCCCGGCATCGTGCGAACCGCCCCAGACCTCGGCGATGGCACGGGGATCGCCTGAGATCAGCCGCGCTTCGAGGCGCTCGGCCTGCTCCTTTGGGGCCTCGGCGGAGATCGGGAAAGTCAGCCCGAACTGGAGCCAGGGCAGACCCGTGTCGTCCGGGCGAGGCGGATGCCTCAGGACGACGTGGATTCGACCGGGTTCCTTGCGCGAGGCCCAGACGCCTTCCACCTCGCACTCCCAGCGGACGAGCCAGTCCCCACGTCCCCTCAGCCCCGCCTCGAGCAGCCGCGCAACCGCCCCGGCCGGCCACTCCCAACTGCGGTCCTCTCCGGCGCGCAGGACCTCGGCCTCGTACCGGCCTGCGGTGAACCGCAGCTCCGGCAGGTCGAAGTCCTGATTGGCCGGGTCGCGCCAGCCCGCCCAGACCACCTGGTCCCCGTCGCGCCTGACCGTCATGTACAGGGCGCCACAGCACTCCTCGATGCCGCACCCGGAGCCGGCGAGCCGAACTTCGTGGGGCATCGCCGTCGCATGCAACGGCCCGTCGGGGGCCAGCAGATACCGGGGGCCCACTCCCACGTACCGGGAGCCTCCCACCCCACCGGGGACCACCTCGGCCAGGAAATCCCGGCCGTTGACGATCGGGCGGGTCTCCACGCCGCCCGCGTCGGGCGGTGGGCAGACGATGCTCAGCGTCAGAAGGTCGGGTTCCGTGGTCATCGGCCCATGCTCGCGGAGCCGGCCCGCACCTGTCATACGAATTCGCGTGGCCTCCGCCCAGGGCGGTGGGCCTGGTGTCAGCGGTCCTGGACGGGCGCCACGCCGGGGTGGGGTGGGGCTGTGGCAACTGGGGTGCAGCGCCTCGGGCCCATTCCCTCGGTGGCCTCGGCGCAGGTGGCAGACATCAGGCAGGTTCGACGGTCACGGCCGCCAGGCCGTGCAGCAGCCGGCCCCGCGCCCGGGCCTCATCCAGTACGTCGTACGTCGCGGAACGCCGCATTCCGCGGCGCCGCGCGCCAACCAACTGGGCTGCCTGCCTCGAGGCGCGCCGGAGTGCTCAGCCTGATGCTGAACCTTCCGCGGTGGTTGTCAGGTTTGCTCCTCGGGTGCCCGGATGTCAGCGAGAGCGAGTCGGCTCTACCGGAGGTTCCACTCCTCCCTGGGCAGGGCGTGCCAGAGGTCGAGCCATTCGTGGATCAGGAAGAGCGGTCGGGTCAGCGTGATGTCGCCGGTGCGCTGGGAGCGGATGGCGAGGCCGTAGCCGGCGACGACCAGGTCACCGGCGGGGCTGTACATCAGGTCGCCGCGTGCCGGTCGGTGACCGAGCCAGTCCGCCAACTGGGAAGGCAGGCAGCCGGTCAGCGAAGTGCCCTCCAGCCGCACCTGGGGGCCGTTCTGTGCGTCCACGGCCACGCACGCCAGGCCGTTGTTGCTTCCGAAGAGGGCCCTGACGCCGGTGAGGGGGAACTCGGCGAGGGTGAGCGAGTGCCTGCCCGTCTCAGGGTCGTAGGTGGACAGGACGGTTCCCGTTTCGCGGAGGGTTGCGGCGATCTCTTCCAGGGTCATGCCGAAGTGCAGCGGGCCGACCCCGATGTACGGGGTGAACGTCCACTCGTCGTGGTTCTCCATCGTGCCGATCGGCCATGGACTCCGGCGGCGGTTCGGTCTGGTGCCCCGGACAGCCATGGGCGGTTCGGGTGCCGGGCCGGGCGGCGCCGCCCGCTCGGGCGCCTTCCAGGCCGGGTGCCAACGGCCGGGCGGCTCCAGTGCTGCCGTGTCCTCCGGCTGCGCGGCCAGCCATCGGGCCGCCTGAACCGAGTTCTCATTGAACGGGTTCTCCGCCAGCAGGCGCGCCCGGCCAACGGCCGCGCGGCGTTCCACCTCATCGGCGGCAAGGTCCGTGGTGTCCTCGCCCCAGGCCTCCAGCCGCTCCCGGGCGATCCACCGGTAGTACGAGTCCGCACTCGATGCCAGGACGCCGCGAACGGCAGGCCTGTACTGCGGGACGGACGCGGCGAGGGCGGGGTCCGCGAGCAGAAGGACAGCGGCCGCGACGGCGGCCTCCCGCACCTGCGAATCGTCGTCCTCGCAGAAGACCGCAACCCGGTCGTGGAGCACCGGCCGCACCGCCCGGGCGGCGGCCAGGTCCTGGGGTGTGGCGACACCGTCCTGGACGTCCAAGCGGGTGAGGTCGGCGAACGAGGCCAGCCAGTTCAGCAGTTCCGCACGCAGCGGCCGACGACCCGATCTCCGTTCCCAGCGGTCCTCGGCGAGAGTGCGCGGATCGCTGAGGAGGGCGGCGATGACGCGGGCCGCCGGGGCGGTCGCCGGGAACAGGCGCTCCTGGTTGAGGAGCAGCCGGTACAGGTCCCGGACCGCCCGTACCCGGCGGGTGCGATCGGTGGCGACCAGTCCGCGGAGGATGTCCGGTGTGTCGGGCACGTTGTGCAGGCCGGCGCAGAAGTGCGGCAGCACGCTCCATGCCACGCCGGTGAGTTCGGCCTGGGCTGCGGGCGGCAGGTGCTCGTCGGCGGAGTGGTGACTGGCGGCTGTCTTGTTGATCACGCCCGAAGTGTTTCAGCCGACTCCGACACCTGGCAGGGCGGAAATATGGCCCGCACCATGTCCGCCTCCGACGAACCAGGTCGTCAACCTGACGTCTGATCGACGGCCCATGCTTGTGGCACGGGCTCCCACGACCTGGGCGGAACGTCATGGAATACCGCACATGCCGATGACGCTCCCTGCCGGTCGGAGCCTCGGCATGGAACGCTCAGGAGAGGGACGCCTACGCCAACGCCAGCCCTCGTGTACCGGTGCGCAAGGCCTGAGCGGCCGCCGCCCGGGCGGGTGCGGCGTGCGGCGGGGGGGGGGCCGCCAGGGGCGCCCCACCGCCAGCCGCCCCCTCTGTTCACTCCGCGAACA
>NZ_JBXQQB010000010.1:215800-238181 GCF_057220535.1 Kitasatospora sp. NEAU-CNBT7
GAGTGGCCGCCGCTGGGGGGGGGGGGGTGTGGGGGGGGGTGGCGCCTGTAGACCCCCCCCCGCGTCCGGCCGCCTCGTCGGTCAGCTCGGCGACCGGGCCGCGTTCAACTCGACGATGTTCAGGTCCGGTTCGTGCTCCTCGACGGCGGGGCCGTCGCCGGTCGCGGCCCGCTGGTGGCGCAGCAGGGCGGCGACGGCGAGGGCTGCCACGACCGCCGCCAGGGCGGCGCCGTACAGGGCCAGGTGCATGCCGTCGACGAAGGCGGTGCGGGCGTGGTCGGCGACCGGGCCGCCGATGGTGCTCGCGGCGGCGAGCGAGGAGCGGGCGGCGTCGGCCAGGTGCGGGGGCAGCGTGTCAGGCAGGTGCAGGTGGCTGCGGTAGGCGGCGCTGAGCATGCTGCCGAGCACGGCGATGCCGAGCGCGCCGCCGAGTTCACGCGACAGGTCGTTCATGGCGGAGCCGATGTTCTGCAGCGAGCGGGGCAGCGAGTCGGTGATGGCGGTGGTGGCGGGCGTCATCGCCAGTCCCATGCCGGCGCCGAGCGGCACCAGTCCGGCGGCGACCAGCCAGTACGGGCTGTCGGCGTCGAGCCGGGCGAGTACGGCCATGGCGAGGGCGACGGCCAGCAGGCCCGCCACCCAGGGGCCGCCGAGGCCGAACCGGGCGGTCAGCCGCGGCGTGAGGCGAGCGGTCGGGACCATGGTCAGCGCCATCGGGAGCATCGCCACCGCGGCCATCAACGCACTGTCGCCGCGGACCAGTTGGAGGTACTGCATCATCACGAAGATGTAGCCGAAGAAGACGAAGAACTGGAGCATCACCGAGACGGCACCGGCGGCGAACCGGCGGTTGTGGAACAGCCGCGGGTCCAGCAGCGGGTGCGGCCGGCGCAGCTCCCAGAGCACGAAGCCGGTGAGCACCGCGAGCCCCGCGGCGATGCCGCCGAGGGTGGCGGGGTCGGCCCAGCCCCGGGTGGGTGCCTCGATCACGGAGTACACCAGGGCGACCAGGCCGGCCACGGCGAGCAGCGCGCCGGTCCTGTCCAGCCGCGGCCGGTCGGGCTCGGCGGACTCCGGGACGAACAGCAGGGTGCCGACCAGGGCGACCAGCGCGACGGCGAGGTTGAGCAGGAACACCGAGCGCCAGGACCACTGCTCCAGCAGCACGCCGGAGGCGAACAGGCCGACCAGGGCGCTGGCGCCCGCGACGGCGGCCCAGATGCTGACGGCGCGGGCCCGTTCGGCGCGCGGGAAGGTGGTGGTGATGGTGGACAGAGTGGCCGGCATGACCAGGGCGGCGCCGACGCCGAGCAGTCCGCGGAGGGCGATCAGCGCGGTCGGGTCGGTGGTGAGGGCGGCCAGTCCGGAGCCTCCGCCGAACAGGGCGAGTCCGACGAGCAGGGCCCTGCGGCGGCCGAACCGGTCGCCGAGGGCGGCCGCGGGCAGCAGCAGCGAGGCGAACACCAGGCTGTAGGCGTCGATGATCCAGGAGAGCTGGGTCTGGCTCGCGTGGGTCTCCCGGGCCAGGTCGGGCAGGGCGACGTTGAGGGAGGCCATGGCGGCGACCACGGCGCCGAGGGCGAGGCAGGTGACGGCGAGGACGAGGCCGTGCCGGGCCTGCGGCGCGGGCGCGGCGGCTTGGACTGCTTGCATCGGATTCTTCTTCCTGGAGGCGGCGCCGGACGGGTCCGGCGACCTGTGCTCCAGGCTGGCCGTGGCGGTCGGCAGATTTCCAGGGCGATGAATTATTCCCGGCCCGCGGCGCAGGCGTCCGGCGGCGCCGGCCCGGCCGCGGCAGCCCGCACTACCCGTCCCACCTGGGTCGTCCCGGCACGTACGGAGTGGCGTGGCCGCGCGCGTCGACCCGGATCCGGGCAGAATTCGGCACCTGATGAAATCCGTGGCACACCCCCGCACCTCGACTCCCGGGGCGGCTCAGCCCCCGGGACGGCCGCGGCGCCGGTCCGCCGCCGCCGCGGCGGGGCGGGCCGGCGTACGGGGTGCGGGGCCCTCGAGGGCGCGGCGCAGCGGCGGGCCGAGGTGGCGGACCACGTCGTCGTGGGTCATCGAGGCGACGGGTTCCAGGCGCAGGAGGTAGCGGGTGGCGATGATGCCGGCCATCTGCGAGCAGAACGCGGCCGCCCGCTGCCGCCGATCCGGGCCGCGATGCGGTCGATGATCTCGCGTTCGACGGCCTCCCTGACCAGGGCCGCAACGGTGTCGTCCTGGACGGCGTTCTTGAACATGGCCAGCAGGGTCGGGCCGGTGTCGGGGCCGTCCCAGACGGCGAGCAGGGCGCGCAGGGCGCGCTGCGGGAAGGTGGCCGGGTCGCCCGCCAGGACGGTGGCGAGGACGTCGGCCGGATTGACGGCCAGCGCCAGGGCCGCGCCGAACAGGCCCTTCTTGGAGCCGAAGTAATAGCTGATCAGTGCGGGGTCGACGGCGGCCTCGACCGCGATGGACCGCAGGGTGACGGCGTGGTAGCCCTCGGCCAGGAAGCGGCGGCGGGCGGCGTCGAGGATGGCGGTACGGGTGTCCGGGCTGCCGGGCCTGCGTCCGCGCGGGGAGGTGTCGTTCATCGGCACGGCCATGGTAGGGCCGGTCCGGCGGTTCGCGCCGCGAGCGCGCGGGAGTAGCCGGACCGGAGCGCGGACCTCCGGCCGGCCGCCCCGCGCCGGGCTTGCGGCGGTGGCCGTGCCGGCACCACCATCGGGGGATGTTCGAGTTGCTGCCGGGGACGGGTCTCGCGCTGCCGGCCGGTGCCGGGGTGCTGCGGTTCGGCGGGTCGGAGCGGGAGTCGCAATGGGCGGTGGCCACGTTGGCGGACGTCCGTACCACCTGGGTCTGCCAGGCCGGTTGGGCGTTCTCGGCCTGCTACCAGGGGCTGGAGCTGCTCGCGTACGGCGATGTCACCGACCGGCTCGGCCGCGCTGACCACGACCGTCCCGGCCTGGCGGCCGTCCGGCTCGGCCGGTACGGCTCCGCACCGGGCGGGCCGTCCGCGGCGCCGGTGGTCCTCGACGGTGTCGACCTGTTCGGCTACCCCGCCGCCGAGGTGCTGGCCGTGCTGGATCCGTCCGCCCACCCGGGTGTCCGGCTGCCATCCACCGGGGCCTCGACGGGCTACCTGCCGCAGGTCTGGTTCTCGGCCCCCTGACGGCGGGGCGAAGGCGGGGCGAAGGCGGGGCGAAGGCGGGGCGGAGGTCCGCCCGCGTCGGCGGAGAGGGCAGGATTCGAACCTGCGTGGGCACCCGGAGGCACCCGATCCGGGCCCGAAGGCCCTGGTCCCCGATCAACCACTCCGGGCACCTCTCCCAGCTCCCGGCCCCGACCTCACTCCCCGGCGCCGTTCACGTGCACCACTCTGCCCGCGACCCCTGACCCCGCCCTGACCCGCGCCTGACCTGCTCCTGGCCCCTGCTCCTGCCCCGGCGCCTGACCTGCGTCCGGCGCGGGGCCTGCGGGCCGCACGGGTCCGCCACCGGACCGGGAGAAACCGGATTGCCGGTCCGGTCAGAGCTGGGTAGCGTCCCGCCCGTGATGCCGACCCTGCGCACCGGGCGCCTGCTGCTGGACCCCTACGTCCCCGCGGACGAGGAGGACTTCGTCGCGCTCTTCCAGGATCCGCGGGTGTCGCGGTGGATGGGCGAGGGCACGGCTGCGGAGCAGGAGGACCGGGCCCTGTTCGGCCGGATCTTCAGCAAGGTGTACGCCGGGGACCTGTTCGCCGTCTGGGCCGTCCGCCGAAACGGGCTGCTGATCGGGCACGCCGAGATCAAACCGACCGCGGCGGTCGGCGGCCACGAGATCGTCTACGCGCTCGCGCCGGGGGCCTGGGGCTCCGGTCTCGGCACGGAACTGGCCGGGGCGCTGGTCGCGTACGGCTTCGACGTCCTCGGGCTGTCCGAGGTGCACGCCACCGTGGCCGCGCCCAATCTCGCCTCGCTGGCGCTGCTGCGCCGGATCGGCTTCGCGCACGTCCGCGACATCACCGAGGACGACGGCAGCACCACCCACGTACTGACGGCCCGGGCGACGCCCGGTCCCGGCACCACGGTCCCGGCCGACGCCGCCGCCCCACCCGGGACCGTAGCCGCGAACGGGCCCGGGAGGCGGGCGACGGCTCCGGAGTGACCGCGCGTCATCGCCGTTCACCGCAGCCGCCGGTCATCGCAGCCGCCGTTCACCGCAGCCGCCGTTCACCGCAGCCGCCGGTCATCGCAGCCGCCGGCCGCGCCGTCCCGGGCCCCGGCCTCAGCGGCCGTTCACCGATCAGCCGCAGTGCTCCCAGCCGGACGCCCAGCGGATGCCCTCCGCGGAGCCGCCCCAAGAGATGCAGGTGTTGGCGGCGCTGAGCTTGGCCGGGCCCGCGTAGTAGTTGTAGAAGCCGCCGTCGGCGGCCTCCTTGAGGTCGCTCTGCCGCTCGATGTTCACCCGCAGGTCGTAGGTCCTGCTCCCGTTGGGGCTCCGCACCCAGGTGACGGCGCAGTTGCTCGACCCGTTGTAGAACAGGTAGACATCGGCCACCGACCCGAGGGCGTGGTGGTCGATCTGGTAGTAGCCGCTGCCGCAGGCCCCGCTCGGCGTGGTGGCCGCCTCGGCCGGAGCCGCCACCGACACCGTTCCCGCGGCGACGCCCAGAGCGCTGAATGCGAGGGCCACCGCCCGCTGTGACTTGTGCATGAATCCCCGTTTCGTACCCGGCTGTTCGAATCTGCCGCAGGCACGATAGCAGCGACCAAGATCGTCCGGCTACGGCCCGCAACCGGGAACCCCGCGACAACTCATCAGCCGTGCCCAGCCTTATGACGGTCCCTCACCACCGGGTCACCGACTGCGTCCCGGGGCCGGTGCCCGTCCACGCCTACTGACTTGACGTGTTGTGGCCCCTGACCACGACTTCAGCCTCCTGTCGTGGGCGCTGTTCTTCGTCGCGGGAGACGACCGCTCCGTCGCGCGTGACTCCGCCCCTTCGGCCGTCTATTGCCGCTGGTAGACGGCACCAAGCTCGCCGATGGCCACATCGGGTATCAACCCTCAGTGACCGATCTCGACCACGCGGGCCCAGGCGGGCGGGGTGTCCGGTACGTAGTCGGGGTCGTCCTCGCTCCAGGACCTGGCCCTGCCGCGCCCGGGGAACAGGCCGACGACCGTTCGGCACGGCGGCCGGGTCGAGGGCCACGGGGTCTGACCGTCGGTCAGGACCACGATCACGTCCGGCGGCACCTGCGCGCGCAAGGCCCGGGCGAAGCCCGTCCGCAGGTCGGTGCCACCGCCGCCGATCAGCGTGATGCCCTCCGCCTGGCAGAGCGGGTGGGCGACCCGGGCGGCCGCGTCGCAGGAGATGACGCTCACCAGGTCGCGGCGCCCGCCCACCGCGCGGGAGATCGCGGCGACCTCCAGCAGGGCACTGCCCAGTTCGGCGTCGCTGACCGACCCGGAGGTGTCGATGACCACCGAGACCCTGGGCGGGCGCCGCCGCAGGCTGGGCAGGACGACACCGGGCAGCCCGGCCGAGCGCCGGGACGGCCGGCCGTAGCTGTAGTCCTCGCCCGCGCCGGGCCCGGAGGCCGCCGACCGGACCGCCGCCCCGAGCAGCTCCCGCCACGCCTGCGGCGGATGGAACGCCTCCTCCGCCCAGCGACGCCACGCCTTCGGGGTGTCGCCCGGGCGGGCGGTGATGCCCTGCGCCACCCGGAACCGGACGGCGTCGCACTCCTGCGGACTCAGCCCGTGGGCGCCCTCCGGACCGAGGTCCCACTCCCGTTCCAGCCCGTCGGCGCCGCTGCCGCAGTCCAGCCAGTCGAGGAACGCCGTCCGCGGACCGAGCTGGAACAGCCGCAGGTACTCCTCCATCAACTCCCCCTCGGGTAGCCCGAGGAACTCGGGCCGCACAGCGCCCACGGGGCTGGGCAGGCCGTCACCGTAGACGTCGTCGTTGATCTCGCAGTCCGCGGCGATGTTCATCCGCAGCCGCTCGCCCCGGCCGGTCAGGCCCCGCTCGCGCGCGACCCGGTCGCTGCGCCCGTGGTGGTCGCGCAGCAGGTGGGACACCTCGTGCACCCAGACTCCGGCCAGTTCCTCCACCCGCGTCCGCGTCACGAAACCCGGTGCGACGTAGCACCGCCAGTACCGGTCGACGGCCATCGTCGGCACCCGCCGCGACTCCACCACCGTCAGCGCGAAGAGCGCCGTGGCCAGGTAGGGCCGCACCCGGACGGCGTACAGGCGGGCGGCGTGGAGCTTCTCGAGGTCGAGCGTCCCCGGCCCGTCCGCGCTCCCCGGCCCGCCCGCGTCCGCGCTCCCCGGCCCCTCCGCGTCCGCGCTCGCCGGCCCACCGGGCCGCTCAGGGACCGGCCGGGGTCCGGGTTCGGCGCGGGGTCCCGGTACGGCGCTGGGTCCCGGTCCAGGGCGGGGTCCCGGTACGGACCTGGCGGCGTCCGCCGGTACGTCCCGGGTCACCGGCCGGCCTCCGCGGTGGCCGCGACCCTGGCCGCCGCGCGGTCGGCCCGCCGGGACACGGAGACCGCCCCGCCCAGCCGTTCTATCGTGGCCGGGACCTCCCAGTCCTGCCGGCGCAGCGCCGCGAGGGTGGTCGCGGGGACGACCAGCAGGTCGGGGGCGCCGGTCTCGATCGCGCGGGCGAACAGCGCCCAGGCCGCGTCCCAGCGGGACTTCTCCGGGCGGTGGGCGACAGCCGCCACGACGCCGTCGAGGGTGGCCTGGCGCAGGTCGCCGCGTTCGGGCAGCACGGCAGCCGCCGGGTCGGCGAGGAGTTCCTCCGGGTCGGGGAGGTCCATCCGGTCCAGCGCGGCGAGCAGTTCGAGCCCGGGGCCGTCGCCGACGGCACCCCGGACCAGCAGGGACAGGGCGTCGCGGGAGGACTCGGACGCGGTCGCGAAGGCGATCAGGCACACGGCCATCTCCCAGCTGCGGGGGGACGGCCAGGCGCCGCCCCGGCGGGCCTCGCTGCTGGGGAGCCGGTGGACCAGGGCGGGGCGCGCGGCGAGCAGTCCGCAGACCGCGCGGCGGGCCCGGTCCACCGCCTCGGCCGAACGGCGCGGGTCGAGCCGAGGCAGGGTGGCCCGGGGCCAGGTCCCGCCGAGGCCGCGGACGACGACCTCGTGGTCGTGGGTCCACTGGAGATGGACGAACCGGTTGGCCAGCGGCGGGCTGAGCTCCCAGCCGTCGGCGGCCGATGACCGCGGGTTGGCGGCGGCCACGATCCGTACGCCGGGCGGCAGTTGCAGGGCGCCGATGCGCCGTTCCAGGACCAGGCGCAGCAGCGCGGCCTGGACGGCGGGCGGTGCGGTGGACAGCTCGTCCAGGAACAGCAGTCCGCGGCCGGCCCGGACCAGGCGGACCGCCCAGTCCGGCGGGGCCATCGGGACGCCCTGCTCGGCGGGGTTGTCGCCGATGACGGGCAGGCCGGAGAAGTCGGACGGCTCGTGCACGCTGGCGATCACCGTGGTCAGCGGCAGGTCGAGGGCGGCGGCGAGCTGGGTGAGCGCCGCGGTCTTGCCGATGCCGGGCTCGCCCCACAGCAGGACGGGGAGGTCGGCGGCCACCGCGAGGGTGAGCGCCTCGAGCTGGGTGTCGGGGCGCGGTTCGGTGGTGGTCGTGCGCAGCAGGGCGAGCAGGTCGCCTGCGATGTCGAGCTGGGAGGGCGGGGTGGTCGGGGTGGCCGAGGTGGCCGAGGTGGTCGGGGTGGCCGAGGTGGCCGAGGTGGCCGAGGTGGCCGAGGTGGTCGGAACGGTCGGAATGGGCTGCCGGTTTCGGTCGGGTGCAGGCGATTCGGGAGCTTCGGGAGCTTCGGGGTATGCGAACGGGGTGCGAGTGGGCATGTTTGATCACCTGTCGGGTCGTGGCGCGTGGAATGTGGGTGGAGCTGTAGTGCGGGGCCGGTGGGTCAGCGGCCCGACGCGTGGCGCGGGTGTGCGCGGTGGACGACGGGGCGTGGACGGGCCGGGTTCGTCCGGTCCGGGCGCGGGCGGTCGGCGGACGGCCCGGCCAGGCCCGCCCGGAACAGCCCGTGGGTGATCCGCTGCTGTGCGGCCGCCTCGAGTTCGTCCCGCAGGTCACCGCTGCGCAGGACCGCGGCGGGCCCGAGCAGCCCCTCGACGACGGCCAGGGCACCGGCGACGTCGCCGTGGTCGAGGCGTTCGCGGACGCCGGCCAGGCACTCCGGGCGCCGGTGGGCTTCGTCGATGGCCTGCAGACAGGGCAAGGGCGTACCCGTCAGGGCGGCGAGCAGTTCCTCGCGGCGGACCTCGTCCGGGTGGTGGTCCAGCGCGGCGAGGACCCCGTCGACCAGGCCGATCCGGTGCCGGGCGCCCCGGCAGTCCACGAGGTGCGGCGCACCCGGCCCTTCCCGATGCCCGGACCCGTTGGCGGCCCGGCCCGCCGGCGCGACGGGCGGCGGCCGGTCCGGTACGAGGGCGGCGGCGACCAGCGGGTGCAGCCGGTCGGGCCCGATCGCGCCGCTCCGGAGCAGTTCCAGGTCGGGCGGCACCCAGGTGGCGGCCTCCGGCAGGACGGGCAGCGCGGACGCGCTGCCGTCGCCGGGCGCTCCCGCGATCCGCAGCACGGGCGGGCCGGGGAGGTCCGGGTACGGATCCGGGTACAGGTTGGGGTCCCGCTCCCGGTCTGCCAGTTCCAGGACGAGGCGGTGCCGGGCGCCGAGCCGTACGGTGACGGCGCCGCCGGACCGGCCCTCGTCGTGCAGCAGGATCCGGGCCTCGTCGGCCCACCGGTCGACGTTGCAGCCGATGCCCGTCGGCACCGTGCCGTCGAACGGCGGGTGGCCGGCCGTGGGTGGGCGGTCGGCCCCGGAGCGGGCGCGCAGTTCGGGCGCCCGGCGGGCGTCCCAGAGGTGCCGGTGCAGATCGAGGCGGAACCGGCGGTCGGGCCGCGGATGCGGGTGCCGGTGCCCGTTCGAGTGCGGGTTCGGGTGCGGGTGCGGGTGCCTCGAGGTGTCGGCGGCGGACCGGGGTCCGTGCCACAGCGCGAGGCTGATCCGCTGGCCCGCATCCGCCCAGGCCGGGGCGGTCCGGACCACCAGGTGCACCGGATGCCGACCGCCCGGCTCCGCAGCCTCGGCCCGGTCGTACCGGGCCAGCGTGACGGTCAGGCCGGGGCGCAGCAGGCCGTCGGGGGCGATCCGCGGCATGTGCCAGCGCAGCAGATCGGGTGCCAGATGGCGGAGGTCCGTGCGGATCCGGGCCGCGAGTTCCCGGCCGTGGGTGCGCGCGAGGCGACGCAGGTCGAGGTCGACGTCGATGCCTGCGGCGGCGCATGCCGCCGCCCAGTCACCCGCCGAACGGCGGACGGTGGCGGCTTCGATCATGGCGGGCGGCACGGCGAACTCTCGCACGCGCAGCCAGAAGGAGAGGCGGGTATCCCTGTTCGCGGTCGTGGTGAGCATCAGCACTCACCTTGCGCGGACGGGACCCCCGATCTGAGAGCAGGAGAAGTGATCATCGCGGGCAGCTTAGCGCCACTCCCCCCACCGCACCAGGCAATTCCGGTACCCGATCCCGGCGGCCGGTGCGGACCGGTCGCCCCGGCCCGCACCGCGTTAGCATCGGGCCCATGATCGTATGGCTCAACGGCACCCATGGTGCGGGCAAGACGACCACCGCCGCCCTCGTGCAGCAACTGCTCCCGGATTCACGGGTGTTCGATGCCGAGAAGGTCGGTGAGACGCTGATGGACATCACGCCCGGGCTGCCCCGGACGGACAACTTCCAGCACTGGCCGCCGTGGCGGACGCTCGTGGTCGAGACCGCCCGTCAGGTCCTCGGCTACACCGGCGGAACGCTGGTGATGCCCATGACCGTGCTGGTCGAGGAGTACTGGCGGGAGATCAGTGCGGGCCTGGCCCACCACGGCATCCCGGTACGGCACTTCGTCCTCCACGCCGACCGGGCCACCCTCCGCGGGCGGATCGCGGGCGACACCGTCACCGGCCCCGACTCCCCGTTCCGGCTCAGGTACCTGGAGCCGTACGCCGAGGCGGCCCGTACCTGGCTGCACGCCGAGGCGGAGGTGGTCGACACCACGCACCTCACGCCTGCCCGGGCCGCCCGGCTGATCGCGGAGTCCGTCAGGAACTGAGGCCCGCGCGGTGCGGGTGGGCCCGGCCGACGAGTACGCGTTCGGCCATGTCCCTTATCAGGTCTGCCAGTTCGACGGGAGCAGTGCGGTGGGCGACGTGTCCGTGGCCGGGCAGCGTGAGCACCTGCGCGTTCGGCAGGACGGCGGCCAGGTCGGCCACCCGTTCCCGCAGGTGCGCCGGGCTCCGGTCCCCTTCGAGCAGGGTGGTCGGCAGGTCCAGGGCGGCGAAGCGGTCGACGCCGATGCCGAGGCGGTCGACGGCCTCCACGTCGGCGAGCTGGGCCGGTGCCCTGGCCGCCAACACCTCGCGTCCGCCGGGTGCGGCGGCCAGGGCGTCCACCACGTCCGCCGGCATGCGCACGATGTCGCGCAGTTGGATCCGCACGGCTTCGGCCGGGTCGCCGGCGGCGAGTGCGGCCCGCGCGCGGCCCGCCGCCGGGCCGCCGACCAGTGACCGCGTCGGCATCGGCGGCTCGTAGAGGAACAGCCCGGCGAACGCCGCAGGAGCGAGCAGCGCCGCCTCCAGGGCGGCGACGGCGCCCGAGGAGTGCCCCACCAGGAGCACCGGCCGGTCGAGCGCCCCGGCGACGGCCAGGATGTCCGCGGCCTCGACCGCGACCGAGTGCGCGGGCCCGATGACGGCGCCGGGGACGTAGATCCGGCGGTCCATCCGGACGACGCGGAAGTCCCCGGTCAGCGCCCGGGTCACGGCGCCCCAGGAGGTGGCCCGCTCGCCGCCCCCGTGCACGAGCAGCAGGGTCGGTCCGCGGCCGTCGTCGAGAGCGGTGATGCGGGTGCCGTCGGCCGATGTCGCACGGAACTCAGTCATGTCCGCGAGCATGCACCATCGGTCCCGCGCCCCCTCATCCGGGGCTCGTCCGTGCGGCGGCCCTGCCGGGCGGCGGTCCGCGTCGCGCAGGACGGCGGTGTGCCGGCCGTACCCCGCAACGGTTTTCCGGTGCCGGTACCGACACCGGAAAACCGTTCCCGGGTACAGCCGTTCGACCGAGGTGGCATCCTGGCCCGCATGGCCGAACCCAGCGCTCCCCCGCTCGCCGATGCCGAACTGGCCGCCTTCGTCGCGGCCGTGCGGCAGGACCCCGGACGTCCGGCCCGTGCCGTCGGCGCGGCGGAGCTGCGGCGGGCGCAGCGGCTGCGCGCCGAAGCGCGGCCCCCGGGGCCCGGGATCGCTCACGTCGAGGACCTGACGGTCGGCCCGACCGCCGTGGCGGGCCGCCTCTACCGGCCGTCGGCCGCGATCGGGCCGCTGGTGGTGTTCCTGCACGGCGGGATGTGGACGATCGGTGATCTGGAGTCGCACGACCGGCTGTGCCGCAGGCTGGCGCTGGGGACCGGGGCGTCCGTGCTGAGCGTCGACTTCCGCCGGGCGCCGGAGCACCCGTGGCCGGCCGCGGTCGACGACTGCGTGGACGTCCTCCGGTGGGCGCTCCCCGGCGGCGACGCCCGTTTCGGGGTCGCCGGCCCGACCCTGGTCATGGGGGACAGTTCCGGCGGGAACCTCGCCGCGCTCGCCTGTCTGCGGCTGCGCGACGCAGGCTGGCCGCTGCCGGCCGCCCAGATCCTGGCGTACCCCAACACCGATCTGACCCTCTCCTGTCCCAGCACGCGCTCGAAGGCCACCGGGTGGGGCCTGACGACCGACGACGTCGCCTGGGGGGCCGAGCAGTGGGTCCCGGACGCGTCCCGGCGGGCCGACCCCGGGGTCAGCCCGCTGCACGCCGTCGATCTCGGCGGGCTCCCGCCCACTGTCCTGATCACCGCGGAGCACGATCCGCTCCGGGACGAGGGCGACGCCTACGCCGCCCGGCTGGCCGCGGCGGGCGTTGCGGTCGGTCACCGGTGCGAGGCCGGCATGGTCCACGGCTTCCTCACCCTCGACACTCTCTCGCCGGCCGCCGCGACGGCCGGCGAGAGGCTGTTCGCGGAGGTCACCGACCTGCTCGGGGAGATCGACTGACGCTGCGCCAGGCGGCAACGAGAGGTCGCCCGGCAGCGGTCCCGGCCCGGACCTGGACTGCGGGGTGGGATTCGACGAGCTTGATCCGCCCGGCCGGGACGGGTCGGGGGCAGGAAGTCGTCGGGCACGGTGTGCCGCCCGAGGACGTGGTTCAGGATCGCGGCGTGCATCGCCTCGACGGGGCGACGGTGGCGGCGGTGGCGGCGGTGGCGGCGGTGGCAGCGGTGGCGACGACGCCGGGGCTGGTGACGTTGCAGGTCGCGAGCAGGTCGGTCTGCGCGGCCCGATCCTCCAGTTGGAGGGCGCGCCTGGCGAGGTCGCCCACGCCGGTCGTTCTGCCGAGCGCATCGAGGACGGCGGCCCGGTCGGACAGCGGAACATCCGTGATCGCCGGCCTGCCCGCGGCCGGTGAGCACGGCGGTCCATGCCCCGGCGGGGTCGGCGTGGTCTGCGTGCCGGCCCATGGCGGTGGTGATGAGGGTGGCCACCGCCGGGGTACGGTGCCGTCCTTGCCGACCTTAACGGCCCTGGCCGCGTCGAGTGCGGCCTGGTGGGCACCGGCGGACCGGTGCTCCAGCGTGGTGGCCGACGCCACGACCGCTGCGGGGGGGGCGGGCATCTGCGGCGCGTGGTGCGTCAGGTGAGGGGCAGCAGCAGGACCGGGTCGGAGGTGGGGGCGGCCGAGCCGGTGGCGGGTTCGACGGTCACGCCGATGCCGAGGGCGCCGTCCAGTGGGCCGTCCAGGATCAGACCGCCGTCGGACCGGTGGAGCAGCCCGGCCGGCCGGGCGGCCCCGCCGTCGTCCAGCCACAGTTCGTACGCCTTGCCGGGCGGCAGGGCTGGGAGGTCGGCGGCCAGGAAGGCGGCCCGGTCGCGCTGCTCGGACCAGACGGCGGTTGCGGTGCCGCCCTCCGCCCGGGTGGTGGTGGTCCGCACGTCGGGGGCGGCGAGCAGGGCGGTGAACTCGGACAGCTCGGTGTGCAGCCGCACCGCTTCGGTGCGTGCGTGCTGGGCCTGGTCGTACTGGTGGACCGCGGCCGCCCCGCCGAGTGCGGCGAGGGCCAGGCAGGCCGCGAGGGCGAACCGGCCGGGGCGCCGGAGGGCACGGGCGAGCAGGCCGGTCCTCCTGCCCGGCCGATCGGTGGCCGGGGCCTGCGGCGGGAACTGGCGGATCCGGGTGATGGCCGCCATGGCCCGTTCCTCCGCGCCGGCGGGCGGGGCGGCCGCCTCGGCGCAGCCCAGCCGGGCGAGGGCCGTACGGAACCCGTCCACCTCGCGCCGACAGGGGGAGCAGCGCGCGAGATGCCGCTCGAAGGCGGCGCGCTCGTCGTCGGACAGTGCGTGGGCGGTGTAGGCGCCGGAGAGGGTGTGGATGTCGGCCGGGTCGGTCATGGGTCCACCCCCAGGCAGTCGCGCAGCCGGATGAGGCCGTCGCGCATCCGGGTCTTGACGGTGCTCAGTGGTGCGTTGAGCAGGTCGGAGACCTCGCGGCAGGTGAGGCCGCGGTAGTAGGCGAGGGTGAGGGACTGCCGCTGGAGGTCGGTGAGCCGGGCGAGGCAGTGGCGCACGCGTTCGCAGTCGAGGCGGTCCTCGACCTGTTCGGCGACCTGGTCGAAGGCGGTGGTGTGGGCCTGGGCCGCGGCGCGTTCTTCGCGGCGTGCGGTGTTCTGCGCCAGCCGTACGCGGTCGACGGCGCGGTGGTGGGCCATGGTCATCACCCAGGGCACCACGCCGCCGCGCTCGGGCCGGTACTGGGCGGCGCGGCGCCAGACGTCCAGCATGACGTCCTGGGCGACCTCCTCCGACTGGGCGGGGTCCCGCAGGACGTGCCGCACCAGGCCGAAGACGGGCCCGGCCAGGGCGCGGTAGACCTGGCGGTAGGCGTCGTGGTCGCCGACGGCCACGTCCGCCACCAGCTCGGCCAGCCGGCCGTGGTCGAACGGGGTCCCGGGGGCCCGGCAGGCCTGGCTCACCGCGCGCGCCCCTGTGGTCCGCGCCGGTTCGTCGGGCCGCCGGTTCGCGGCCGGGCGGGGCCGGCGCGGTCCGGTGGCGGAACAACGGGCATCGGGTGACCTCCGACGGTTCGGGGCGAGCTGTGGGGCGGTGTCGAGTCGCCGGAGCTTCGGCGGAGCGCCCCTGCACTGTGTTCGGTGCCGAGGCCGGTTCGGATGGGTGCGACCTCGGATCTTCCCGGCCCGGGCGTGCGTCCGGGCATGTCCGGCCGTGCCCTGTCACAGCGGCCCCACGGCCCTCCCGGCCGCGCACGGCCGCAATACGGGCCATTGGTTGCCCGGTACCCCGGGCCGCTCGCGGGCGGGCGACTACTCGGCCGTCCGATTGTCGAACTTTTGACCGGAATTCTCGCCAGTCCGGCGCATACCCGTGAACGAATCAAGGTCATGGAGAACCACCCCGGCCGAGCGGGCGGCGAAGGAAATCCCCTCCGCCCGACGCCCGTCAGGTCCGACGGTTCATCAGGAAGGAAGGAGGTGCGGGAGATGCGCACTTCGCGAACCAAGCGGTCGCTGGCGGTCGCCGCGACCTGCGTGATGCTCGGGGGCGGCGCTGCCGTGGCCACGTCGGCCACCACCGCCTCGGCCACGACCACCACGAGCGTGTCCTCGGTCTCGCACGACAAGGAGTGCCGCTGGTACCCGGCGCACTGGGAGAACAAGTGGGTCGGCGGCCACTGGCAGAAGGTCTGGCAGGCCGGCTACTGGCACAACACGTGGCACCCGGGCTGGTGGGACTCCCACCACCACTGGCACCACGGCTACTGGCACAAGACGTGGCACAAGGCCGGCTGGGAGAACAAGTGGATCCCGGCCCACCGGGACCGCGTCTGGGTGCCGGCGGGCTGGTACTGCCGCTGAGCGGGTCGGCGCAGCCGGCCCGACCGTTCGGCCCGGCGTCCACGGGCGCCGGGCGCCACCGGCCCGGCGGGCCGCACCGCCCGCCGGGCCGGCCACCGAGGCCGACCACCTGCCGGAAGGAGCGTCAGGCCATGTCCACCGTCGTACGATCCCGACCGCCGTGCCCGGTCGCGGTCGCCGCCCCGGCCACCACGGCAGGCGGGGAGTTCAACGCGTCCTTCACCGACCGGCTGCAGTGCGTGCCGAGCATCCGGGCCCACGTCCGGGCCTATCTGCTCAGGGCCCGGCTGCCGCGTACGCTGCGCGAGGACGCCCTGCTCGTCGTCAGCGAGCTGGTCACGAACTCGATCCGCCACACCAACGGTCCCGGGAGTCTCCACCTGGCCGACGGCCCGGACGGGATCGAGGTGTCGGTCAGCGACACCAGCCGACTGATGCCGCTGCCCCGTGTCGTCACTGCGGACACGGCGACCGGCGGCCGTGGCCTGGCCCTGGTCCTCGCGCTGTGCGACGCGGTCTCGGTGACCCTGGACGCCGGGAGCGGCAAGACGGTCCACGCCCACCTCGCGTCGCCGCCGCCTCCGCCGCCCGTCCTGGCGGCCGGCGACGGACGCACCCA
Organism: Kitasatospora sp. NEAU-CNBT7; assembly: GCF_057220535.1. NCBI lineage: Bacteria > Bacillati > Actinomycetota > Actinomycetes > Kitasatosporales > Streptomycetaceae > Kitasatospora > Kitasatospora sp. NEAU-CNBT7. The sequence continues at coordinate 231,387 of NZ_JBXQQB010000010.1, forward strand.
CCACTGGTGACCACCCGAGCGCCGCTGACCTGCCCCGTCCCGGCGGCCCGCCGCCGGTACCCGAGCCGAGGAGCACCGATGTCCGGCCCCACCCGTACCCGATCCTTCGCCGCCCTGTGCGCCGCCGGCGCCCTCGCGCTCGGCCTGACCGCCTGCGGCGGCAGCGGCGGCACCGCCGCGAACGGCGGCAGCAGCTCACCGACCACCACGGCCGGCTCGTCCCTCACGCTGTCCGCCACGGCGCCCGCTTCGGCAGCGGCGGCGGCCGCCGGGGAGCCGTTCGGCTCCGGGTGCGCGGCCGTCCCGGCCGACGGCGCCGGCTCCTTCGCCGACATGGCCCAGGACCCGGTAGCCACAGCCGCCTCAAACAACCCGGCGCTCTCCACCCTGGTCTCCGCCGTGACCCGGGCGGGACTGGTCGACACCCTCAACTCGGCCCAGCACATCACGGTGTTCGCGCCCACCAACGACGCCTTCGCCAAGATCCCGAAGAAGGACCTCGACGCCCTGCTCGCCGACAAGGACCGACTCACCAAGGTCCTCACCTACCACGTCGTCCCCGAGACCCTGGCCCCGAACGCGCTGGCCGGCGACCACAGGACCCTCCAGGGCGCCGCGGTGAAGGTCACCGGCTCCGGCGCCGACTTCACCGTCAACGGCAGCGCCAAGATCGTCTGCGGCAACGTGCAGACCGCGAACGCCACGGTGTACCTCGTCGACACCGTCCTGATGCCTTCCTCGTGAACGACCGCCCGGGGGCGTTCCGGGCCGCCGCACCGCCGGTCGCCCGACGGTCCGTCATGCCAAAGCCCCCACGGGAGAATCGATTCGGCCCCTCCCGGTGCGATCGGCATACTTTCGCGCATGGATCTCGTGGACAACGACCCCCGGCCGCACCACTACCAGTTCGCGCACAAGGTGCTCGCGGGCCTCGCCCTGGACCTCGGGCCGCGGATGCTGGACCGCATCCCGGAGGAGGGCACCACTGCCGCACTGGCCTCCCTCTGGGACGACTTCGGCGGCCGCCTCCCCGCCGGGGAGCGACTGCCTAGCGACGGCCTGCGGGCCGACCTGATCACGCTGGGCGCGCACCGTCTGCTGGTGGTCGTGCTCCCGCGGCCCGCCGCGGCGGCCGAGGCGTACTACACCGCCGTCGCCCAACCGGCCGGCGCCGACCACTGCCGGTACTTCACCCTGGAGCACGCGGTGAACCCGTTCACCGGCGAGCCGTACACGGTGCTCGGTGAATGGGCGGACGGCAGCCACCTCAACCTCGGCAAGGGCCCGGCAGCCGATCTGTCCGGCTTCCTGACCGCCGTGGTCGACCTCCTGCCCGCATCGGCGCCCTCCCCCGCGGCCGGCCGCCTGGCCCCGGCTGCCGTGCCGGCGAAGCCCGAACGCCGTGGCCTGCGGCGGCTGTTCGGCCGCTGACCCACCCGTTGCTCGGCCGCTGACCCCACCCGCTGTTCGGCCGGTGACCCACCCTGACGACCGCGCCCCGCCGAGGTCACCGGCCACGGACCGTCAGCACCGCCCGGTCCGTGCGTCACGCGTGCACGAGGCACGTGGACAGCGCGCGTAGACCTCGCGCGTAGACACCGCGCGTAGACCTCGCGCGTAGAGTCGCTTGACCTGCCTGGTTACCCGCCCGTACGTTCATCCCCGCACGCGCTCGCCGGGGCCATCAGGGGACGACTGGCGTCTCCCTTCCGGCGCAGCGCCGGGGAGGAACCACCATGGCCGACAGGACTCTCGGGAACCGCTCACGGACCATCGCCACGCTCGCCGTCGGCGTGGTCGTCGGCGGGCTGGTCGCGGGCGGCGGCTACGCGCTCGCCGACACCAAGGCACCGCGGACCGACCGCCAGATCACCAACATGACCAACGAGGTCAACGACATCAAGGCGTACTACGGCGACACCGTGGACGCGCAGGGCGAGCACTGGGCGTCGCCGACCAGCAACTACGCCAACCAGGTTGCCGGGATCGAGAAGGACGCCCAGCGGTACCTGGACAACCGCGCCCGCCACGACAAGGGCAAGAAGAAGAAGGCGATCGTGCTGGACGTCGACGACACCTCGCTGTCGACGTACAACTACGAGCTGGAGACGACCTTCGTCTACAACCCCGCCAGCAACGCGCAGTACATCGCCACCAAGACCATGCCGGCCGTGTTCGGCATGAACACCCTGGCGAAGTGGGCCGAGCAGCAGGGCTACACCGTCTTCTTCGTCACCGGGCGTCCCGAGTCGCAGCGCTCGTACACCGCGGCCAACCTGGCCGCCGTGGGCTTCCCCACCGCGGACGCCTCGCACCTGTACCTGAAGAACAAGGAGAACCCGCCGGCGTACCTGCCGTGCGGTGCGACCTGCACCACCATCGAGTACAAGTCCGGCACCCGCGCGCACATCGAGAGCCTCGGCTACGAGATCGTCGCCAACTTCGGTGACCAGTACAGCGACCTGTCCGGCGGCCACGCCGGCAAGACGTACAAGATCCCGAACCCGATGTACTACCTGCCCTGATTCCGGTCGGTGCGGCGGCGCGGCCGGGGTTCTCGGCCGCGCCGCCCGCCGTCGGCCGCCGGGCCGGCAGCCGATGGCCGAGCCGGGAGCCGGTGGCCGGGCCGGGAGCCGGTAGCCGTTACCGCCACGTGCCCGCGCGCGGGCCAAATACCGTGCCGAGGCCCCTGCGGCGGCCATGATGAGGGGTCGGGAGTTCTCCGGCTGCCTGGGAGGTGCCCGCGTGAGTGGCATGGCGAGCCTGGTTCCCGCGTCGATGCGCGGCTACCGGCGGGCGTGGCTGGGACGGGACGTACTCGCCGGGGTGGCGCTCGCCGCGGTCGCGATCCCCGAGGTGATGGGGTACACGTCGATCGCCGGGATGCCCATCGTCACGGGGCTGTACACCCTGATCCTCCCGGCCGTCACGTTCGCCCTGCTGGGTTCGTCGAAGCTGCTGGTCGTCGGCGCGGACTCCGCCACGGCGGCGATCCTCTCCGCCGGCCTGCTCGACCTGGGCATCGTGGGCCTGGCTCCCGGTTCGCCGAAGTGGGTCGGGCTGGCCGGGCTGACCGCGCTGCTGTCGGGTGTGATCCTGGCCGCCGCGCGCCTGCTGCGGCTCGGCTTCCTCGCGGACTTCCTGTCGGCGGCCGTCCTGATCGGGTTCCTGACCGGAGTCGGGATCCAGGTGGCGACGGCTCAGCTCCCCGAGCTGCTCGGCATTCCCCGGGGCCGCGGCAACTGGTTCCAGCAGCAGTGGTCCTGGCTGAGCCGCCTCGACCAGGCCTCCTGGCGCACGGTGGCCTACGGCGCCGCCACCATCGTGATCATCGTGGCGTTCAAGCGGTTCCTGCCGCGGTTCCCGGGCTCCGTCGTGGCGGTGGTCGCGCTGATCGCCGTCTCCGCGGCAACCGGTGCCTCCGAGCACGGGGTCGCGGTCGTGGGCGCCGTCGAGGGCGGCTTCCCGCCCCTCGGCATGCCGAGCGGGCTGACCCCCGGTGACGTGTCCCTGGTCTTCTCCGTGGCGCTGTCGTGCTCGGTCCTGATCCTGGCGCAGAGCGCGGCGACGGCGCACGCCTTCGCGACGCGGCACGGCGACGACGTCGACATCGACCGCGACCTGGTCGGTCTCTCGGTCGCCAACCTCGCCGCGGGGTTCAGCGGGACCTTCGTCGTCAACGGGTCCCCGACCAAGACCGAGATCCTGGACCAGCAGCGCGGCCGGACCCAGGTCGCCAACCTCACCACGGCCTTGATCACGCTGCTGGTCGTGCTGGTCCTCACCTCCCTGCTGGCCGACATGCCGCTCGCCGTGCTGGCCGGGATCGTGTTCCTGGTGGGGCTCGACCTCGTCGACGTCCGCGGCCTGCGGCGGATCTACGTCCGGCGCCGCAACGAGTTCGTCGTCGCCGCCGTCACCGCCTTCGCGGTGTTCGGCATCGGCGTCGAGCAGGGGGTCCTGCTGGCCGTCGCCATCTCGCTGTTCGAGGTGATCCGGCGGGAGTACCGGCCCAGGGACTTCGTGGTCGGGGTCACCGAGCAGGGCGAACCCACCTACCGGGCCGCCGAGCCCGGGATCGAGAGCGCACCCGGCCTGATCGTCTTCCGTTTCAACGCGGAGCTCTTCTACGCGAACGTGAGCCGCTTCGCCGACCAGGTCAGGGCCCTCGTCGACGACGCACCCGATCCGGTGCGCTGGCTGGTGCTCGACGCCGCGGGGATCGCCGACATCGACTACTCCGCGGGCGTCCGCCTGCACAGCCTCCTCGACTTCCTCACCACCCGCCGCGTGTCGTTCGTCCTCGCGCGCCCCGACGCGGCCCTGGTGGAGACCCTGAAGGTCTACGAGCTGTGGCAGCGGATCCCTCCCGAGCACGTCTTCGGCAACCTGATCGACGCGATCAGGGCGTACCCCGCCGACGGTCCCCCGGCCGCCGCGACCGGCGAGCCACCGGCGGGCTGACGGACGCCCGTGCAGCCGACGGCTCCGGTGGGCACCCGGCCGGCCTTCGGGAGCGCTGCTCCTCCGCCCGGTCATCGGCCCGGCCCGCCCCGGCTCGCCGAAATGTCAGCACGCGCCCATCGCGATCGGCGGGCGGCCAGCCTCGCCGCCCGCCGCAGTACGGTCTCCGCAGGGGCGAATTCCCGGGCAAGGCTCGGGCATTCGGGTCGCAGACGGCAGTACGTGCAGTCAGGATCACCGCAGACGCTCTCGCCCCACCGGTCGCACACCGCGCACAGCGCGGCGTCGAACCGCTCGCAGTAGTCCTGTCCGCCGCCGCACCGCGGGCACGATCCGGAACCCGCACGGACGGCGGACGGGCGCCTACGGGGCATCCTCCGGGTTGCGGTGCAGCATCTCCGCAGCCACCACGGCCGTGACGGCTCGGCGGAGGGATCCACGATCGTACGGGAAGAGGAGAACTCGTCGAGCGGATGCACCCGCCGCCGCAGCTCCCTCGACGCGCGTGCCGGAGGCCCGTGCAGCGCCCGCTCCAGCAGCGCCCACTCCAGCAGCCCTCGCGGATGGGCGTCGGCGGGACGGCTCAGCGCGCACCTGGCCTGGCGGTCTACGCGTCATGGGCCTTTCGTCGGTTCGTCATGGACCGCATCCTTCCAGAGGGAGACCGTTCCGATCAATGGCGGCCCGGCCCCGCCGCCGAGGTGGCCGCCATGGTGCCGGGGCGCAGGGCAGTCCCCTGACCGCCGGGCGCAAGCGAGGACGTGGAGGTGGACGTGGACATGGACGTCGGGAAGGTGCCTGGCGTCCCGACGGGGTGTCAGTGCGGTGCGGCAGGATGGGCGCCGTGAACACCGAGATACTCATCGACGTCTGGCAGCGCCTTCTGATCGACCCCCACAAGTCGTGGGTGCTGTTCGAGCACGGCACCTGCGTCGTGCTGACCGCCCCGGACGGGGACCTCGCCGAGCAGGCGACCGGGATCCTCCGGGAGTTCGGCCCGGTCCATGCGGGCACCTCGGCAGGTGACTTCGGGGTGATCGACGTCGAGGACGCCGACGGGTGGGTGGTGACCGGTCACCACCCGGACGTCCTCACCTACGTCGCCCCGGACGGGCCGACGAGCCCCGAGGATGTGGCTGTCGGTCTGTACGGACGCTCCAGGCGCCATCAGGACGGCACCGACCTGCATGTCGTCCATGTCGAGGACCGTCGGAGCTCCGCGGCTCCGGCATAGGCCGCCCGGCGGGCGGGGCCTGTCGGAGCACCAGCACGCGGATCAGCCCGCCGCCGCCTCGGACGGAGCGGGAGACAGCATCGTGCGCAGCGCTGTCGTCGCGGTATAGGCACAGCCCGCCAGGACGGCCACTCCCTCGATCCACTCACCGCCGACGGGCCGCGCAACCGGGTCGAAGAGCGTTCGGACCACCGCGATCTGGACGATCACCACCCAGGCCATCAGCACCCTGACCCGGCGGCGCGGCGCCCGCTCGTAGCGGAACCACAGCTGCGCGACGAGGAGGCTGAACGCGACGACGAGGAGCCGGAGACCGAGGTCCAGCCCGTCCGCGGCGCAGGAGGGTTGCCGGTCCTCCCAGGGCTGGTCACAGTCGGCAAGGGCGAAGATCGCGAACCCCACCTGCACGACCGCAGCGGCGAAGACCTCGAGCGCGAGTAGTGCCGCTGCCACGGGCGGTCTGAAGAGTTTCACGCCCGCATGGCTATCACGTCGCGCCGCCGAGGCCGCCATCGGCCTCGCGAGCGGCGACGGCGACAGCGCAGCGACAGCTACGTGCGGACCGACCGGCCTGGGGAGGTGAACGAGGCCCTGTTATCGTGCGCCGATGTCAACGATCAAACAGTTCCAAGTGACCTTCGACTGCGCGGGGCCCGCGCGCCTCGCCGCCTTCTGGTGCGAGGTGCTGGGGTACGTCGTACCGCCGGTCCCGGAGGGCTTTGCCACCTGGGAGGAGTACCACCACTCGCTGCCGCCCGAGGATGAGATCTACTTCGCGTGCACCGACTCCCTCGGGTGTGGGCCCGCGCCTGCTCTTCCAGCGGGTTCCCGAAGGCAAGCTCGTCAAGAACCGGGTGCATCTCGACGTACGGGCCGGCGCCGGGCTCGTGGGTGAGGAGCGCCTGGCCACACTTGAGGCCGAGTGCGCACGGCTGATGGCGCTCGGCGCGAAACACGTGCTGACGCAGCGCGCCGATGGCGTCAACGAGTCGTGCATCACGATGCAGGACATCGAGGGCAACGAGTTCTGCCTCGACTGATTCTCGTCCGAGACTGCGAGGTGGGGTAGCCGTCTCCGGCCTTGGGGGAAGGCGGGG